>JAUUWJ010000107.1 GCA_030589175.1 Actinomycetes bacterium | reverse complement strand
CAGACGTTAGAGCAGAGGACTGAAAATCCTTGTGTCGGCGGTTCAATTCCGCCTCCCGCCACCTAAAGGCCAAGGCAACGCACAATACCATTAAGTTACAGCCCACTGTCTGCACATTAATTGCAAGGTCTTGCTGGGTTTGTTACAATTAAATTCTGGAGATAGTTTCTAGAGGAGGTGTGACGATGGCAAAGAGAAAGCGCTCTAAATTTTCGCTTTTTATGATAGGTTCAGCCCTTGGTGCTATTGCTGGCCTTCTTTTTGCTCCTAAAAAAGGCGAAGAGACGAGAGAAGATATTCGTAAGCGCACCGAAGATCTTGTAAAACAAGGAAGAGACGCATACGATACTCAAAGAGAAAAAATAACTAACGTAATTGAATCAGGTAGAAACAGTGCAGCTACCAGAGCAGAAGATATACGTGACCGAATAGAAGATACAAGGAAACGTTTTCAAGAACAGGTAGAGCAAGCAAGATCTAAAGTTAAGAGTATTGCGGAAAAAACAGAGAAAGAAAAGGAAGCTCCTAAAAAAACAACCAAAAGAAGTACTTCTAAGAAATAATAATTTTGCTTATTTAGAAGCATATAGCGAGTTTTAAAACATAAGCTAAACTTAGTATTACGATCTTTACTTATTTCATTTTGTTATAAAGCCTTTTTTAAGATCAGATATCCCGGTTTTTTATAAGAAAAGGCTTTTATAAAATGTCTAATACGCTATTAGTTAGGGTATTAAATGACGGAGAAATTCATTATAATACGAGGAGAATTTAAAAGGGGAAACGATGATGAAAGAAATGGTTGTACACGGAGTTAATTTGGATGCAATGACAAATCAGCCTGTGGTTATCCTGAAGGACGCGGAGGCCAAAAGGTTCTTGCCTATCTGGATTGGCCAGTTCGAGGCGACTTCGATCCTCATGGAGCTCCAGGGCGTTAAGCCTACCCGGCCATTAACTCATGACTTACTTCGCTCGATATTCGAAGAGCTGAACATGCAAGTCAAGAAAGTCGTTATTAACGATATCCAAGACGGCACGTTCTTTGCCCGTATTTTTCTTAAAAACAAATCAGTCGAGCTGGACCTGGACGCCAGGCCTAGTGACGCTATAGCTTTGGCTGTGCGCGTAAATGCGCCGATCTTTGCCTTAGACAGTGTAGTGGAAAAAGCTTCAATCGTAAGCCAGGAAGGCGAAGAAGACGAGATAGAACAGTTTAAAGAGTTCATAGACAAAATAAATCCGGAAGATTTTAAAGAGTAAACCACCAAGGTGGTAAATTCTAAGCACTAAATCCTAAATTCTAAACAATATCTAATGCTCGAAATCTAAATGACCAAAACAATATTTTAGAACATTTGAATATTAGGATTTAGAATTTGTTTAGAGTTTAGATATTAGTATTTGAGATTTGGATTTACTGATGTCTGATCGATTTTCCTCTGGCAATGAAACCACATCTTCGCCGATGTTGTCAGCATGATCTGCAATGCGTTCTATATACTTGTTGATAAATATTAAGCCAACAATATTTGCCAAGGAAGCGGGACTTTTTATCACGACGCCTATGAGATCGGCAAATATTTCTTCGTGCAGCTTATCGACTTTGTCGTCGGTTTTACAAACTTTCTCCGCTAACTTAGTGTCTTTATTAACAAATGAATTTACAGCGTTTTCAACCATTTGATTAGAAATGTCGGTAATTTTAGCGATTTTTTGCAAAGGTTTTTTAAGATTAACTTCATTAATATTTACTTCTTTAATGTCGATAGATCGTTCAGCAATATTAACTGCTAAATCTGCCATTTTCTCTAAATCGTTGTTAATCCGTAACGTCATAGTAACAAAGCGAAGGTCTATAGCTGCCGGCTGGTATAATGCAAGAAGCTCCAAGCAAAAATTTTCGATTTTTATCTCTAGAGAGTTTATTTTCTCATCGCCCTTTATTACTTTCTTGGCCAAAGCGCTATCTTGTTCTAAAAGGGCTCTTATTGCCGCTTTTATTTGATTTTGAACCATCTCGCCCATCTTAACTAACTTTTTTGTTAAGCTTTTTAATTCCGCATCTAAATGACTCTTCATTTTTGCTCCCTTTGTGTAGAAATCCTAAGCATAAACCATTTATCCAAACCGTCCTGTTATATAATCCTCTGTTCTTTTTTTCAAAGGTCTGGTGAAAATTTTGCTTGTTTTGCCGTACTCTACAAGTTCGCCCAGAAACATGAACCCAGTTTCTTCAGACACCCTGGCTGCTTGCTGCATATTATGGGTAACAATAACAATCGTATAATCCTGCTTTAAAACTTGCATTAAATCCTCGATTCTTTGAGTGGAATTAGGGTCTAAAGTAGAGCATGGCTCATCCATTAGTAATATATCAGGCTTTACCGGCAGAAGCCTAGCAATGCAAAGTCTCTGTTGTTGCTCCAGGGAAAGCCCTAAGGCAATCGAGTTAAGTTTGTTTTTTAACTTATCCCAAAGCTTCACTTCTTTAAGACTGCTTTCAACGTAATCATCAAGCTCGCTCTTCTTTTTTTTCTGTTCGTGAATTTTTAGTCCAAAAACTATATTTTCATAAACAGACAAAGGAAAAGGATTGGGGCGCTGAAAAACCATGCCCACCTTTTTTCTTAGGGCAATTAAATCCGTATCCGGCAGATAAATATCCTGACCGTCGATTAGTATTTGCCCTGTTACTTGGCAATCATCAATCAAGTCGTTCATCCGGTTAAAAACCCTTAGCAAGGTAGATTTACCACAACCGGAAGGGCCGATTAGAGCGGTTATCTTTTTGGTGGTGATCTCAAGATGGACGTTAGTAATTGCTTGAAAATCGCCATAGTGAAGGTTAAGATTTTTAGTTTTTATTGTTATCTGTTTTTCTGCTTCCATCTCTTTTCCGGTTTTCTCTCCATTTATCACTTTCAACTTCGAGCCTCCAACTTATGACTTTGTTATCCAAACCGTCCAGTCATATAATCTCCGGTTCGTTTGTCCTTTGGAACTGTAAAAATAGTGGCGGTTTTATCTATTTCAATCAACTCTCCCAATAAAAAGAAAGCGGTTCTATCGCAAACCCGGGCTGCCTGTTTAGTGTTATTTGTTACCAGGATTAAAGTATACTTTTCTTTTAGCTTATGCATTGCATCTTCCACCTTGGTTGTTGATATCGGATCAAGTCCCGAACAAGGCTCGTCGAATAAAATAACTTCAGGTTCGTTTGCCAATGTACGCGCAATACAAAGACGCTGTTGTTGGCCGCCCGAAAGTTCTAAGGCCGGTTTGTGAAGGCGGTCTTTTACTTCATCAAATAAGTAAGCGGCCTTTAAGCTTTGTTCAACTAATTCATTTAGCTTTTTTTTGTCTTTAATGCCAGCCATTCTGGGCCCGTAAGCAATATTGTCATATATTGAAATCGGCAAAGGATTGGGCATTGTAAAAACCATACCAACTCTCTTTCTAAGTTTGCCTACGTTTTTCTTCAAATAAATATCCTCATTATCAAGCAGCACATTGCCCTCAAATTTGAAACTTGGATAGATGTCATTTAAACGGTTTAGTGTTCTAAGGAAAGTCGTTTTTCCACTGCTAGCTGGTCCGATAATTCCTAGGATTTCATTAGCGTAAATATCCAAATTAATGTTTTTAAGAACAGGACTTTCTTCCTCGAAATAAACGGATAAGTTCTTGACGGCAATTCTTACATCTACCATTTGCGCATTTTCCTTAATCTTGCCCTTATTAGGATGGCCGGCAAAGTAATTATAAAAACAAGTAACATTAAAACCAAAGCTATTCCGTAGGGGGTATTTGGATTCTCCATGCTTTTTCCGACCAAGGCATAAGTTGAATAGAGGTAATTAGGGAGTGCCATAAATCGCCCTCCCTGACCAAAAATTGAAGTCGGAGTGTTAACAAGCCAAGCCGAAGCTATAAATATGATCGGAGCGGTTTCACCGGCAGCTCGGCCAATTCCAAGAATT
>JAUUWJ010000077.1 GCA_030589175.1 Actinomycetes bacterium | reverse complement strand
ACCACCTGCACCTCCGTAGCCTCCGCCTCCGCCGCCGCCCCAAGCAGAGCCGGTTCCGCCTCCCGGGCCTTCACCTCTACCTCCAAATCTACCGCCAATACCTCGAACTCCGGCAATCCCGCCAACATAGCCCTTTCCGCTAACGTCTATCTTTCCACCCGTGGCAACTGTTAGAACTCCACTTACTTTAAGTTCTAACTTTACTTTCGAGGAAGTCGTAAGAACACCGGTATCAGTAACAGTAAGACTGTCGAAATTCGGCACCGCCGAAGATGCAGCTAAATACGTATTCGGACCCATATTGAGCCCTTTGTCAACACCCCGAGATGTTGTAACCCCTAAAACATTATCATCCTCATATAAATTAACAATATTTACCGTTCCCGAAACTGTAGCACTGCCGTCCGAGCCTGAGCCGATATCTATTGTTGTAAGTGTTAACGAATTAAAAAATGGAGTCAGACCGGTATCGGTTGTCGAGAAATAAGCCTTATATCTAATGTAGCGGCCCTTTATTTCAGCTGTAGCCTTATGGCCGGTAGCTTGGGTAAAGTAAGTACCAGCTGTTCCATCCGGGCCTATGTGGTTCCAAGTAGCGTTATCGTTGTTAGCTGCTATCTGGAATTTGAGCTCGGTATTAGCGGGCTGAGTTGTTTGCCCGACACCCGAAGTCTCCCACGCAACAGAGGTTATCCTAGCGGAATCTCCTGCACCCACATCGATTGAAGATGATTCAAGAGTACCCGAAGAATAATAAACACCTGGCGATTGTTCTGCTAGTCTTACGGGACTTGTTGAGGTATCAACATTTGTAGAAGTTCCTGTTTGAAAATCGGGCAAAGTATGAAAAATTGAGGGGTCGATGGTTATTGGGTAGCTTAAGCCTTTAAGGGAAGGTAATGCAATAGTTAGCTTGTCCCTAGAGAGAGCATAACTTAGCATGATTTTCTTCCCTTTAGCATCTACCAGATGTGGCTTAGGCGAAGTGGCTAATACCTTCGACCCCTCATAATATGCTAAAGAACCGTCTCCCACTTTCTTGACGGTCATATCACTTAATATTTTTTCGCTAAAACTTTCTGGATGACCGGGTTTTGTTAGAACTAGACTTTGTTTAAGACCTTGGGGAGTAATGACACGCTCTAGATTAGTGTTCTTGTAAATATCATAATAAGTGACTTTATCTTTACTTACTATTGCTCTAGATTCTTCGTTGCTTGCGCTCTTTAAAATGACAGGACTAAAAGATATCGAGTCTTTTCCTAGAGCAAAAGTTAATGGTTTATCTGCTTGCTTTGAGAAAGATACTGAAAAGGGTAATCCCTTGGTAGATATTTTATTGCCCTCAACCTCTAAACTGGTATCAATATCTTGCCACTTGCCCGATGAATCTTTGTACCATTTAGCTTGAGGATATATCTTAGTAGCATACTGCTTCTCATCTACTTTATAGGTAGCGGAATTCGCAGTTTTACTTGTGAGTACTCTTTTTCTTGGAGATAGAAGATTAGGAAAATAGTAAACAGTAGCTAAAACTAGGCCAATAATCAGAATTAATGAAAAGCTTCCTAATGCCAGCCTGTTTGTGCTTTTTGACCCATGTTTAGGTACACGGTGGTTATTAAACCACCCTATTTTGTTAGCCACATCTCTACCCTCTTCAGAGCCTGTCTAAATACTCCACTCCGGCTGCAAATTCAGTGTGCCGGCCGCCGTCTTTGTTGCGACTCCCCCGAGTAGCTCCTGCTACGCGTCGTCGCCACGCCTTGCCGCTCGGACTCGGCCTCTGAATTTTCGCTCTAGTCGGGAGCAATTAGTCAGCCTCTTAACCACTTCTTGGCTACTATAATAGGTAGCCCAATCTCTAATTGTACTTCAAAAAGCGCCTTTTATAAACCCAATTGTGCGCTATTTTATTATCGGCAACCCCTAAACAAACCTTTAGGTGCCGACTTTCAAAATATTATTTATCGAGTATAAAATAGCGCCTTTGTTTTGGTGTTTACGTTTAATTTTATTATATCACCGATAGCCACTAACCACAAGGAGTAGTCGTAACTATGTCTAGGCGAAAAGACTTGCTACATCCAGCGTTTTCGGTTAAGTTAATTTCAGCATTACACAGGTGATATCAATGGATAGAATTGGATTCTTGGGGCCGCGAGGAACATTTAGCGAAGAAGCGATTCTTAAAGCCCTTAACACTGATAACAACAGATTGATTTCTTACCCTTCCTCTCAAGCTGTCATTAAAGCAGTCCATGAAGGTAAGATCAGCCAAGGGATAGTTCCTCTTGAAAATTCCATCGAGGGATCGGTTAACGTTACTCTGGATACTCTGGTCTTTGACTCAAAAGTCCTTATCCAACAGGAAATAATCACTAACGTACACCATAATCTTATAGTTAATCATAGACACAATCTGAAAAGTATAATAAAAGTGTACTCTCATCCTCAAGCTGCAGCTCAATGCCGCAAATACCTTAAGAAAAGATTGCCCAACGCCAGTGTCCTTGCCGCAAGTTCAACAGCTGAAGCCGTAAAAATGGTTAAGGAAGAGCCAGATAGCGCCGCAATAGGCACAAAACTGGCCGCCAAGCTTTATAAACTTAAAGTATTGGAGAGCAACATTGAAGACTTTAGCGAAAATCAAACACGCTTTGTTTTAATCGGAAAATCAAAAACAAAGTCATCCGGTCACGACAAGACGTCTATCGCCTGCTTCATCTACAAAGATAAACCGGGTAGCCTATTGCAAATTCTGCAAGAGTTTGCCTCTAGGAATATCAACCTGACAAAAATCCAATCGCGGCCGACCAGAAAAGCTCTCGGTCAATATTACTTTTGGATAGATTTAGAAGGACATATTAAAGACCCTCTGATAAAAGAAGCAATTAGTAGCCTGCAGAGTAATCTTCGCAACATTCGTATCCTGGGTTCCTATCCCAGAAGCAAGTAAATCACGAGGGTACCGGGTAAAGGGTCCAGGGTTCCGGATGATTGGATTAAAAAATAGGCCACCAAACAGCAATCATGAAGAAGTCAAAGGCCGAGACAGAAGCTTTCTATAAATTCTAAAAACCAATTACAAATAATTAAAAAAAGGGTTTTCGTTACTTTTGTCGAATATATATTAATAGAATGGTTTTAAGTAGAAGTACATCTAAAATTGCAGATATGCCGAGAGTTGAAAGGCCTCGAGAGAAAATTATCCACTATGGACCTGAAAAACTCTCAAATTCCGAACTTTTAGCAATCATATTAAGAACCGGAACCCAAGGTACTAACGTAGTTGACCTTGCAAGCAAAGTGCTAAAGAAACTTGGGAGTGAAAAACTACCATATCTTAAACACAAAGAACTAAAAGACTTCCCTGGAATCGGTACAACAAAAGCCTGCGAAATTGTTGCCTGCTTTGAGCTCGGAAAAAGATTTCTAAAAGACAAAAAAGCATCGCTATTCATATCACCGAAAGACGTATGGGATGAGCTGAAAGACATTCGAGCTAGTAAAAAAGAGCACTTCATCGTCTTTTACCTAGATACCAAGAACCAAGAAATAAAGCGAGAAATAATATCAGTTGGCTCACTTAACGCAAACCTTGTTCATCCTCGAGAAGTATTCGAACCTGCAGTTAAAAACTTGGCTGCCCAAATCATCATAGCCCACAATCATCCATCAGGAAATCTTAAGCCATCCACCAAAGACCTAAAAATAACAAAACGTTTGGTTGAAGCAGGCAAAATCCTAGGAATCGAGGTAATAGATCATATTATCGTTAGCAAAGAGAGCTTTTTGAGTTTGAAAGAGCAAGCATTATTAAATATTGATTAGCGTTAAGTAGTCTTTATAAATAGAACAATTTTGGCAGTTACCGACCTTTAACTGGCTATCAACCTTATTACAAAAGCAACCTTCTTTAATTTCCCAGCAATTTTTGCCTTTTGAATAAGCCTTGCAATTTAAATACATGCTAGCTGGACATCCCTTGATCTGCCAGCATTTTTTGTTTCCAAATTTCTTAATGTTTAATTTTTCAACCATTTATAGATACTGCGTCCAATCCTTTATATACTTTATTAAATGATTCATATACCACTTTAGGATCTTTTGTAGAATTTGCTTAATTTTACTGCGCAACATGTCTATATTTAATCCAAAAAGATATCACTTAATTGTACATTCGGCATTCTCTCTCTGAAGCATTTAAGAGCTTTAACCCTAAACTTTGGCGAAGGCTCTTGTCTGCCTGATTCTACGTAAAACATCGGCTGTTTTGTACTGTAACCCATAGCTCTGGCCAATTCCTTCTGGCTAAAACCAGCTTTTTTTCTTAGTTCTTTAAAATGTCGCCCTTTTTCTACATTCCACATAGTAAGTTAGTACTAAATATAAAACAGACTGTTCTATTTGTCAACCGTTTTTGCGCTTGTTTTCAACCATAAATCAAACACTATTGCTATACTTATCTGAATCTAGAAAAACTACCAATGACCCCATGGCATTAGGCGATTATATTAAGAAAGAAAGGCACAAAAGAAAATTAAACTTAAGACAATTAGCTATGTATGCTAATGTTAGTCATTCTTATCTTTCTCAAGTAGAAGCAAATAAATTCACACCACATCCTGATTGGTTGAAAAAGATATCTAAAGCTTTAAAGATCGATCCGCATATTTTAATGAAACAAGCGGGATTTATATCCAAAAAAGAAACAGAGGAACCCTGGTGGCGTACAGAAATTGTTGCTGAGCGTTTAGGTCCTGACCAGGTAATTAAATTTCCTGTTGGCCCTAGAACAGTTTTGCCCATTATTGGTTTTGCTCCGGCTAATAACCCTAAAGAGGCTTTTGAAACTTCTGTTGGTGATACGCCTTATATAAAAGGCAGTGATTTTT
>JAUUWJ010000100.1 GCA_030589175.1 Actinomycetes bacterium | reverse complement strand
CTACAAAAATGAAGATTATAGCAATCTTAAAGAAACGGTAAGCCCTAATCTGCGTTTACCAGTAACAACTGTAAGCATTAAGTAACGGACTAGCAAGGCTGTGGATAATGTGGATAACTTTTGCAAAATTGATAGAACCTTTATGTTAAGTGCTTTATGAATATACAAAGTTTATCGTTTGAATAATATATAGTTTCTTAAAACTATAGTACTTGTTAAAAAAACGTTTGCTTATACTCCTATTCTTTTTTTTAAGCACAATATTAGCCAAAATAAAAATCAATTATTTTTTACAGGACTGAATAAAATAATAATTACCAGTTCAGAGCACTTTTTAAATATTTACTATTTTTCGAAACTTATAAAAACAAAACAAGACAGCAAAAACAAAGACAATAGATAATAAAAAATATTTCTAATCCAGAAAACTTTCTACAAACAGAGAGAAATATAATCTTTTGAGCAAACAAATATGTTTAACGAGTCAGAGAAACAAAAAAGTTTTCCTAAAAGTTCGAATTTATGTTATCCACACAGACGATTTTCATTAATAGAATAAGAGTGTAGAGTGATACAATCCTAACCAATAACTGTATTCCTGTTGACCTAGGCGTTTAGCTGGTGTATTATGAAGTGGTTGAAAATTAAATAACATAGGCGATGACGGGATGGAGTATCTCTGTTTCTGTAAGGGAAAGAAATCGAGTAGTGTTTCAGAGAGCCGCTCAAGCTTAATTGGATAAAGTTAAGCACAGGCTGAAAGGCGGTACATGAAAGGCAGAGGGAAATGGTCCCAGAGCTTTTGGAGGAAAACCCCGATACATCGGGGAGAGTAGAACCAGACGGCAGGCTTCTGTTAATAGCCAAGAGTTTTAACTCGCTGAGGTTGCAGTTGCGAAACTGCAATGAAGTTGGGTGGTAACGCGAAGATTATGAGTCTCTCGTCCCAGCAAGGACTAGGGGCTTTTTTAATTTAATAAAACTTTGGAATTTTTAAACTTCTAAGGAAGAGCATGGGAATTAAGATTGAAAAGAAGAAAATAAAAGAAAAGAAGGTTAGAATAAGTCATAAGAAAATGGATCGAATAAAAGGTTTGGCTTGCAAGGAATGCAAAAGGGAGTACCCGGCTGAAGCAAAACATGTCTGTGAGTTCTGCTTCGGGCCGCTTGAAGTTAACTACAACTATGATGCTATTAAATTAACTAAAGAAAAAATTAAGAACGGCCCTCTTTCAATTTGGCGGTATAAAGAGCTGTTACCGGTCGAAACAGAGGATTTAGTTGATTTACAAGCAGGTTTCACTCCTCTTATTGAAGCAAAAAACTTGGCTAAGATTCTGGGGCTAAAAAAGCTTTGGCTAAAGAATGATACCGTAAATCCTACATTTTCTTTTAAGGACAGAGTCGTTTCAGTTGCTTTAAGTAAGGCTCGTGAATTTGGTTATAAAACCGTGGCTTGTGCTTCAACAGGAAACTTAGCCAATTCAGTAGCGGCTCATGCGGCAAATGCCGGATTGGAAGCTTTTATTTTCATTCCTTATGATTTGGAAAGAGGAAAAATTATAAACTCCGCGGTTTATGAACCAAACCTTGTGGGAGTCAAAGGTAGTTATGATGACGTTAACAGACTTTGCAGTGAAATTGCATCGGAATATGACTGGGCTTTTGTAAATATAAACATTAGGCCATATTACTCCGAAGGGTCGAAGACGTTGGGTTATGAAACTGTTGAGCAACTCGGTTGGCGTACACCTGATCACGTTATAATTCCTGTCGCCAGCGGCTCAATGCTTACAAAAATCTACAAGGCATTTGAAGAATTCAAAAGCTTAGGGTTAATCAAGGACAACAAAGTAAAAATTAGCGGTGCCCAGGCCGAAGGATGCTCTCCTATTGCGGCTGCTTTTAAAAGTGAAAAAAACATAATAAAGCCCGTAAAACCTAAAACCCTGGCAAAGTCTTTAGCTATAGGAAATCCGGCGGACGGTTATTATGCATTGAAAACTGTTCAAAAAACAGGTGGTTTTTTTGAAGAAGTAACGGATGCAGAAATTGTAAACGGCATAAAGCTTCTTGCATCCAGCGAGGGCATATTTGCAGAAACAGCGGGAGGCGTTACAATAGCAGTACTTAAAAAACTTGTAGATGAGGGTAAGATTAAGCCAGAAGAAGAGATTGTGGCTTATATTACGGGGATTGGATTAAAAACCCTAGAAGCTGTTGAAGGAAGTGTGGAGTTGCCAAGAATAATAGATTCTACTCTAAAATCTTTCAAGCAAAATGTTTTAAAGGAGGTAAAGTGAGCGTATTAGTTAGAATTCCTACACCGCTTCAAAGTGTTACAAAAGGCGAAAAAGAAGTAGATACAAACTCCGGTCTATTAAAAGACATTATTAATAGCCTTGAAGACAAATATCCGGGCTTAAAAGAACGGCTTATTGATGAATCAGGCGAGCTTCGCAGGTTTGTTAACATCTATATAAATGAAGAAGATGTCAGGTTTTTAAACGGGTTGGAAACCAACGTCGCTGAAGGGGCAGAGGTATCAATAATTCCAGCCGTAGCTGGTGGATAAATAAGCCTGTTTAGCCGGCGCTAGTTTTTTGATTATTTTTCATTTTTATATTTGAAGGTTTCTCGCTATTGCTATGAACAACAGTTTTATTTTTGCCTGATTTTTTTGCCTCACAAAGAGTAATATCGACCGATTATATACTATCTCTATTTGGGCTTGGCATATATTTTTCTAAGACCTTTCATATTTTCTCAAAAATCTCTCATCTGCTTCTTAAAATCTCCCATTTATCAAGGTGAAGCTTAGCCCTGATATATTAAGTGGAGTCTATTCTTTAGATGTGAAGCGAAATCCCGCACCCAAAGACATATCAACCGAATATCTTTGTTTAAAGACAGGTTCAGGGGGTCTTTTGGTGCGGGATAAAATAGCAAAGACGCTCGTTGACTAAATTAGGTTTAGTTGCTAATCTATAAGTCAATAATTCCGATAGGGATACTAGGAAATAAAATGAATAGTAAGCAAGCATCTCAAAAAATAGATTTAACGTCCTTAAAAGCCGGTGGTTTTATTAAGCAATGCCAGCCGGATATGTTTGCCGTGCGATTAAGGGTACCGGTTGGAGATGTCACATCCGAGCAGCTAAAGGCAGTTGCAAGTATCGCTGAAAAATATGGAACAAGCCGAGTGCATTTGACTGCAAGACAAGGCATTGAGATTAATGACATAAAACTTGATGATTTTGACGAGGTTAAAGAGAAGCTTAAAAAAGCTGGCCTATCTTTAGGAGCTTGCGGTGCCCGCGTACGAGTTGTTACCGGATGCCCAGGAAAGGATGTATGTCCCAAAGGAGTGGGAAGTACAAAAAAATTGGGGCTAGCGTTAGATGATGCATTTTTTGGTCAAGGAGATTTGCCGCATAAGTTCAAAATGGCTGTAACGGGTTGTCCGAATTCATGTGTGAAACCTCAAGAGAATGATCTGGGCTTTGTGGCCGTAGTAAAACCGGCTCTTGATGAGTCGGAAAATGAATGCATAGCCTGTAATCTTTGCGAAAAAGCTTGTCAAACTGGAGCTTTGAAAATGGTTAACGAAAGACCTGTTATAGATGAGGCAATTTGTGATAATGATGGTTTGTGTATAAAGGCCTGCCCCGTCGATTGTTTAATTGAAGAAAAGCAAGGCTGGAACGTTAGTGTTGGAGGACGTTTTGGCCGCAATCCTAAATTAGGCCAAATATACAAAACTTTTGTGGACACTAAAGATATCAAAAAGTTAAGTGAAGCTATCATTCAAGCTTACCGGAACTTAGGTGAGAACAGAGAGAGGACGGGAGCAATGATTGACAGAATTGGCCTTGAGGCTCTAAAAAAGGAGGTAAACTCTATCCTTGGCTAAGTATGACCTTGATTTAAGCGGTGTTCCGTGCCCGATAAACTTTGTAAAAACAAAACTTAAATTAGAAGAGCTAACTTCTGGTGACACTTTAGAAGTTTTATTAGATGACGGTGAGCCGATATCGAGTGTTCCGAGAGCTGTTAAAGATGAAGGTCACAAAGTCCTAAAAGTTGAGCCTGAAGGAAAGCAGTACAAGGTGTTGATTGAGAGAAAATAGGTAATAGGTGGCTAGCCATTAGAGGTCAGTGGTTGGGAAGTAAAAATTTCTATGAGATAAATAAACCAATAAATACACG
>JAUUWJ010000027.1 GCA_030589175.1 Actinomycetes bacterium | reverse complement strand
CGTATCTTCTTTAGAGAAAGTAGAAAGTGTAGAATCGTTTTCCTCGAATAGTTTTTCTAATGTTATAGTCGAATTTGAGTTTGGCGCCGATGTAGACAAAAAAATTCAAGAGCTAAAGTCAGCAGTATCTACGGCTAGCTTGCCCGATGAAGCGGAAAAACCGGAAATCAAACAAATAGCGGCCGGCGGTGTCAGTATGCTTATCAATTTGATAGGTGACTACAAACGGGCTGAGCTAAACAACTATGCAGAAGTCGTTGAAAAAAGAATAAAAGATGGTGTAACCGGGGTCGGTAAAGTAAATATCATCGGTGGTTCGGACTTCGAAATCAAGATAAAAGTCGACCTCTCCAAAATGAACAAGCAGGACATAACTTTTACCCAGATCAAGGAAGCAATTGCCGCTAAAAACATCAGCATCCCCGGTGGAAGCATAAAATCGGAAGGCAAAGATCTCTCCATCGAAGTATCACACGAGCTTAATAAGATCGAAGACATTAAAAACATTGTAATAAAGCAAAAAGTAGAGACACCAAAGGTTAGTGCGCCTACGACTTCTCAGAATGTCACCCGGCAAAACAATAAATCGGCGAGTTCGAGCGCAAATCAAAGTGCTAATCAGAGCCAATCTCAGCAAACGGCGGGGAGTGCTGAGCCTCAAGCCTCGGCTGCCGCTAGCCAGGCAGTTTCCATGGCTCAGGCAAAGCCTAAAATAAAAACGATAAGGCTCAAAGATATTGCCAAAGTAGTCAGAGAGAGCAATGACGAAGATGTTATTCAGCGGGCAGGATATTTAAGGGATGGCAAAGCCCATTCCGCTAATTCGGTAACTTTAGAAGTGAGAAGGAAATCGGATGCTGACACGACGGTGATCTCTAAAGAAGTAAGAGATTTACTAAAAGATGTTTTTAAAGACTCAGAAATTCCCGAAGACCTTGATTACGAAGTTGTGTTTGAAGATGCCAATATGGTCAAAAGGGAGCTGGGCAGTCTTTTTCAGAGCGGTTGGCAAGGGCTAATAATTGTTTTTATAATTCTGATGATATTTGTGAGCTTTCGCAGCTCGCTTATCATTTCAACAGTTATACCCTTAGTTCTTCTTATAGTTTTACTTATATTTAAGTTGTTTGACCTCACTTTAAATATCATAACTTTATTTGCTCTCATTCTGACGTTGGGAATAATAGTCGATAATGCCATAGTTATGGTGGAGGCGACTCTTCATCATCTAAATCTCGGCCGCAAGAAATTCAAAGCGGCTTTGGCAGCAGTAGCTGAAGTCGGGCCGGCAGTTTTTTCTGCAACGCTTACAACTATTATAGTTTTTATTCCCATGGCCTTTATCGGAGGTGTCATGGGAGAGTTTATTAAATACATTCCTTATACGGTGATAGCAGCAATCGGTGCTTCGTTTTTTATCGCCGTTACGTTCATACCTCTGATTGCCGGGCGCTTTGTAAAACCGACTCAAAAATCTAGTGAAGGCAGGATTAAAAAAGAGGAGGAGATAAAACACTGGCGATTAATAGATTGGTATGGCTCATTCATGAAAAAGGCGTTAAACAAAACTACTTTTATGATACTTATTGCTTTTGTTGCTCTGGGATTGCTTGCTTTCAGTCTGTGGATTCCTGCGACCGGAAAAGTCAAGAGCGTTACCTTCCCGGATTTAGACTCAGAGTACCTTATAACCAAAATGGATTTTGCTAAGGGTACTTCCACAAAGGTTCAAGACAGAGTTATCAAGGAAGTCGAAGATCAGGTAGTTACAATTCCGAATTTCATCAACTATAGCTTTATTGCGCCGATGGGAGCTATGTCTGGAAGCGGTTCGGGCAGGACAATCTATGTCGGTATTGGTGACCCCCGCGATAGAGATGAAAGCAGTTTTGACTTAGCTCAAGAGCTAAGAGAGAAAGTTAAGAATATCAAGGGTACGGCGATTCGAATAGAGCAGGAATCAGCGGGACCGCCCGCATCGGAATATCCGATTTTTGCTCAAATAAACGGAGACGATATTAATAAGCTTAAAAAAGCGGCAATAGAAGCCGGAGAATATTTGGAAAGTCTAAATGATGTATCGATAGTCAAAAACGGCATCAAAGGTGAGACCGAACCCCAGCTACGTATTAAATTCGATAAAAATAAAATGGAAGACAAGAATATATTACCGGCTCAAGCGGCAGCGACAGTAAGGGGAGTTTTCAGCTCGGAAGAAGTATCAAAGATAAGACCCGATAACGCATCAGAATCAATAAGCCTTAATCTGGTAGCTCAGAAGAAATTTAAAGACAATCAAAAAGACTTGGAAGAGCTGAAAATTGCCACGCTGGATGGCAAAAAAGTCGAGCTAAAGGAAGTTGCAGAGGTTAGTAAGGTAAATGAATTGGCAACTATTAATAAATACAACGGCAAACGCTATATAAACGTGAAAGCGAATTTGAAGGAAGGAGCAGATCTTAAAGAGATTGAAGGGAAACTGAAAGACTTTTTCAGTGAGTCAAAGTTAGACGAATTTGACTTGAATGAAAATGCGATCAGTTTCAGAGGGCAAATGAAGATGGACATGGAAGCCATGGATAAAATTCTAGTAATGCTTGTCTTGGCTTTGATACTTGTGTATACGATTTTAGTGGCTCAGTTTAATTCTTTTCTTCAGCCTTTTGTTATTATTTTGGCAGTACCCTTAGCTTTAACGGGTGTATTTCCGGGGCTATGGGCAACCGGCAATGTTATTAGCTTCATGTCAAACGTGGGAGTTGTCGCCTTAGTCGGTATTGTAGTAAATGATGCGATTATTTACATCGACTACGCTAATCAGTTGCACCGCAAAGGAAATGGCTTTGTAGAATCACTTGTCTTAGCCGGACAAGTGCGATTTAAGCCGATACTTTCTACATCGCTCACTACGATTGGCGGAATTATGCCTCTGGCACTTACCAGTGATTTTTGGAGTCCGATAGGAACCGCCGTGATGAGTGGCTTGCTGTTTTCCACTATAGGCACGCTTATTGTTATGCCGGCAGTATATACTCTCCTACATAATTTTAACGGCGTTGTTAACAGGCTTTTAGGAAGAGAAGAAGTAGCCAATTAGCAATTAATTGTTCGTGGTTCGTAGCTCGTGAAACCACGAAATACGAAATACGGATTTTATATTGAAGATTGAAGGTTTTTCACTCGAATCACGAGCTACGAAATACGAATCACGGATTAAAAACCAGTTATTTCCTCGAATTCAGCGTAGCGGTCTTCAATTTCTTTTTGTTTAAGGTGCCGTGCCCGGTTAAGACCAAAATCCTCTACACTAAACGAAGCCATAACTGAACCGTAAACAACCGCTTTCCTTTGATTTTGCTCAGAAAAGTCGCTTGTTTTAGCCAGGTAACCTAGAAAACCGCCGGCAAAGCTATCACCAGCACCGGTAGGGTCTTTTATCTCCTCTAAAGGAAAGGCCGGTGCTGCAAAGTGAGTATTTTCAGTAAACATGAGTACGCCATGCTCACCCTTTTTTATTATCACAGTCTCTGGCCCCCAGCTCATAATCATCCTTGCCGCATCAAGAAGGCTAAATGTCTTGGCAAGCTCGCGGGCTTCAGAATCATTCATCAAGGCAATATCGACTTCCTGTAACGTTCTTAACAACCGGTCTTTTTTATTCTCAATCCAAAAATTCATAGTATCTAAAACTACTAACTTGGGCTTATCGATTTGATCAAGAACGCTTAACTGTAGCTCGGGATCGATATTGGCTAAGAAAACAATCTCTGAGTTTGTATATCTCTCCGGCAGCTTTGGCTCAAAATCTTGAAATACATTGAGTTTTGTTTCCAAGGTATGGGCGGTATTAAGGTCGTATTCATAAAAACCCTTCCAAGCAAAAGTGTTTCCATCTGCGATTTCCAGACCTTCCGTATCGATATTACGGCTTTTTAAGAACTTGATATGTTCTTTTGGGAAATCATTACCGACAACTGCTACGAGATTTACGGGGGCAAAGAAACTTGCTGCAGCGGAAAAATGAGTTGCCGATCCGCCAAGTACTGATTCTACCTTGCCAAATGGAGTTTCTATGCTATCAAATGCTACCGAACCTACTACTGTGATCTTACTCAATCAATCCTCCTTGGATTTTTCTTACAAGGGTGTCGCAAAGTATTATACATAAAACCGGACGGTAGATGGTAGACAGTAGATTATAGAATTCAAATACTAAATTCTAATATACTAAGCAACAATCAAATCCTAAATCCCAATATCTAAATTCTAAACAATATCAAATATCGAAGCACAAAATCCAAAAGAAAGATTTAATTTGGAGTTTTTGCAATTGTTTAGGATTTATTATTTAGTGCTTAGTATTTGATCTTTTGTTAGTGCTTAGGATTTTTGTCTAAAACTATGATATGTAGGAAGAATAGCTAATAAACTTGCCAGCTTTTACTTCCTCGTATAACTTATATATCATGGATAACTTAATAAAGAAGCAATTTAATGAACTAGAGTCCTATATTCCGGGACGGCCGATAGAGCAAGTCAAAGAGCAGTATGGCCTAGAAAAAGTGGTGAAGTTGGCTTCCAATGAGAGCCCGCTTGGCCCCATGTCTATTGCCTTAAAAGCAATCAAGGTAAACAGTAGGGAACTAAATCGTTATCCTGATTTGGAAGCAACCCTTTTAAAAGAAGCGATATGCGAGAAGTTCTCTCTGCCTAAAGAAAATATACTCATCGGGAATGGCTCAAATGAACTTATAAGAATTGCTGGCCAAGCCATTTTAAGCTCTGGTGATGAAGTGATTTTTGCCGATCCTTCTTTTGCATTATATAGGATGATTGCCGATATGTTTCAGGCAAAATCTGTTCCGGTGCCGCTTAAAGAACATGGCCACGACTTAGACGCAATGTTTGAAGCTATAACCGCTAAAACTAAAATAATATTTATTTGTAATCCGAATAATCCGACCGGTACCTTTGTTGAATGGAATGTTCTGGATGATTTTATAAAACAAGTGCCGGACAATATTCTCGTGATTATTGATGAAGCCTACGCTGAATTTGTAGAAGGTTATAATGATTACAAAGAAAGGCTCTCATATTATTCAGAGAAGCCGGTTATTATTACAAGGACCTTCTCAAAACTCTATGGCCTTGCCGGCCTAAGGATAGGTTACGGAGCGGCTTCAGCTTCTTATGTGAAGACTGATCAGAAGATTAGAGATCCTTTCAACGTAAATCTGCTTGCCCAAGCAGCAGCTACAGCTAGCCTTAAGGATATGGATGAGGCCAAGAAACGCTACGAGCTGAATCTTGAGAACAAGAACTATTTATATAAAGGCCTTGAAGCACTGAAGCTAAGTTATGTTAAGAGCCAGGCGAATTTTGTTTTGATCGATCTCGGGCAGGACTCGACCGTTATTTTCGAGAAACTGCTGAGCAAGGGTGTTATAGTAAGGACTGGTGAAATTTTTGGTGAAGCCTACCAGAACTTCATAAGAGTAAGTGTAGGGACAAAAGAAGATATTGATTTCTTCTTGAAAGCGCTAAAAGATGTGTTAACGGAGGTAGATGCAAAATGATGGTAGTAATGAAAAACACGGCAACAGAAGACCAGATTAAGCATGTCATTGAAAAAATTGAAGAAGTAGGGGCTAAAGCTCATCTATCCAAAGGAAAATATAAAAGCGTTATTGGAGTCATTGGTGATACTCAGCAAATCGACCGCGAAGTCTTAGAAGGCTTCTTAGGCGTTGAAAATATTGTTCCGATTTCAAAACCTTACAAGCTGGTTAGTTCAGAATTTAAAGCTGAACCTACTGAAATAAAGATTGGTGATGCAATCTTAGGCGGTAACCACTTTGCAGTTATTGCCGGCCCTTGTTCAGTGGAAACGGAAGAGCAAGTTGTTGCAGCAGCAAAAGCGGTAAAAGAAGCCGGCGGCCAGATATTAAGAGGAGGAGCTTATAAACCCCGCACCTCTCCTTATAGTTTTCAAGGACTAGGTGTCGAAGGTTTGAAATTGCTTGATATTGCTTCCAAAGAAACTGGTTTACCTGTCGTAACAGAGGTATTGGATCCAAGAGATATAGAGGTCGTAGCATCTTCGGCAGCAATTTTACAGATAGGGGCTAGAAATATGCAGAATTTTACTCTGCTTACCGAAGCTGGTGCTACTCAAAAACCTATTCTTTTAAAGAAATCTTTTAGCGCTACTATAGAAGAGCTTTTTATGGCGGCAGAATATATTGTAAAGACCGGAAACGAAAAAGTAATTTTATGCGAAAGGGGCATAAGGACGTTCGAGCCCTATACCAGAAACACGCTTGATATAAGTGCTGTCCCATTGATAAAAACGCTATCTCATCTGCCTATAATAGTCGATCCTTCGCACGCAACAGGGAAACGGGAATTAATCGAGCCATTAAGTTTGGCTACTTTGGCAGCCGGAGGACACGGTGTGATGATCGAAGTCCATCCGGCACCGGAAGAAGCGCTATGTGACGGCTCACAATCGATAACAATAACACAGCTTAAAGAGCTTATGGAAAAGATTAAGCCATTGGCAAAATTCTTGGGCAAACAAGGTTATTGATGGAGAACATAAAGAAGGTCGCCATTATTGGCATCGGTTTAGTCGGCGGCTCTTTGGGTCTGGCTATCAAGAGCCTAAACGACCCACCTGAAATTTCAGGTTTTTCCCGATCTCCAAAGAGTGCTAAAAAGGCACTCAAAAAGGGAGCAATCGATAAAGCATGTCAAGACATCGAAAGCTGTGTCAATGACGCTGATATTGTATTTATCGCTACACCGGTTAGTGTAATTGTTGATATCGTAAAGGAAGTAGGAGGGCACCTGAAGAAAGGCGCAATAATCAGTGATGTCGGCTCAACAAAATCTTCAATAGTTAAGACAATCGAAGGATTTCTTCCCAAAGGTATTCATTTTATAGGCGGACACCCGGTTACCGGTTCAGAGCATGACGGAATTGATTATGCCGATGCCCGTTTATTTCAAAATTTTTACTATGTGCTAACCCCTACACCGGCAACTGATTCTAATGCTTTTAAGACGCTTCATGCTCTTTTGACAGCTATTGGTGCTAATGTGATAGCAGTAGATGCCGACAAGCATGATGAAATACTGGCAACATTAAGTCATTTGCCGCACATGGTTGCTGCTACTTTGGTTAATATGGCTTCTAATCAGGTAGCCAAAAAACAAGATTGGCTTTCTTTGGCTGCCGGAGGATTTAGGGATACAACCAGAATTGCGGCCTCAAAGCCTGCTCTTTGGTTAGATATATGTCTGGAGAACAAACAAGCTCTTGTAGATAATTTAAAAAGCTTCAAGAACTCTTTAGAAGAATTAACTTCTTTGCTGGAGAGGGGCGATACCGCCGAGCTAAAAAAGATTTTGACGAAAGCCCGAAATATTAGAATGAGCTTACCCGTTGCGGGCAAAAAAGATATTACAGACATGCATCAGCTAATGCTCTTGGTAACGGATAAACCGGGCGTAATAAGCGATATAAGCCTTACCCTCGGAGATCTCGGTATCAACATAGAAGACATTGAGGTCGTTCCCTTAACGGATAAGACCGGCTTCCTGCGATTGACTGTGCTTGGAAAGAAAAAAGCGGCTAACGCGCAAGAAGTACTCAAGAAAAAAGGCTATTCTGTTGAAATGAAATCTATCGGCTAAAAATAAAAAATGAGAAATAAAAGTTTATTTAGTTCGGAGTTCGGAGCTAGTGGTTCGGAGAAGAAAGATAAAAGTCATTCTAAGGGAATCACAGCACCAGAACAAGT
>JAUUWJ010000272.1 GCA_030589175.1 Actinomycetes bacterium | reverse complement strand
CTGAACTCGAGTTAAAGTTAGATAAGTTTCATTATAAATATATATTGAGACGTAAGAGGGGTCTTGCTAGAAATGTCAAAATTGTAAGAGAGCTTATTTAGCGCGATATTGACACAACAAATATTATGACGCTACTAAGGTTAATAAGGGAGCAATCATTCATTAAAGAAATATTAGGAGACAAAAAAACAGTAGAGGAAGAGGTTAAAAAATTAAGTAAAATTAGAATCCTATTCTTAAAAACACTGGCAATCGTAAAACGAGTAGTTATTTGGTTTATAACAATAGCAAAGCGAATAGTTATTTGGTTTATAAAAGTAGCAAAACTAATAGTTGTTTGGTTTAAAAACATCTTATTATTTATATTTAATAGAACAAAACTTCAGCAAATGGCAGCAAAAGCAGCAAAAGAAGCAAAAGCAGCAGAAAAGAAACCGCCGGCCAAAAAAACGCTTGATGACTTTTTTATCCCGGGCGGAAAAGAAATAAAGCTTTTTCAGTTTTACAAGCTTGCTTCATTAGGCGATGTTGAAAAAATAGTTGAAGGAGTGAAGCACACTATTTACTACAAGCCGCTTAAAGAAGGCCTGAAAAAAACTCGGATAACCGGCTCACTGGCTGTTTTAGAAAGGAAAGTCGAAGATTCAAATATAAGTAAAACAATTCGCCTTTTTAGGGACGATCCATTAGGTGTAGGCATTGTAATAGCCTACTTATGGGCCAAATTTAACGAAGTAATCAACTTGAGAATAATTCTTAGGGGAAAAGAAGTAGAAATGCCGGAAAAAGATATTAAGGAGGCTTTGGTCATTGTATAAGTTAGTAATAATTACTAGCTCGGAAAGTGCACCGGGGTTTCGATTAGCCGGCGTTGATGTTTTCGAAGCCGATAAAACAAGTGATGCTCGTAAGCTGATAGTTGATTTTATTAATGATGATAGTGCCGGTGTTGTTGGTGTTGATGAAGATATCATGAACGAAATGGATGACCAGCTTAAGAATAGAATTGATAGGTTATACCGGCCGGTAATTGTTCCGATACCGTCGAAGAAAAAAGTAGATTTATCTGATGCTCGGACAGCTTATGTGCAAAGTATTATCAAGAAAGCGGTCGGTTTTGACATCAAACTTAAATAGTAAGAAAATACGTTGTTCGTTATTGGTTGGTAGTTATTAGAAAAAATGTGAAAGATCGAAACAAATTACTTAAGTGCTAATAACCAATAACTAAAAACTAATAACTAGAGGGAGGACTAAATGATTAAAGGAACAATTTCTAAAATAACAGGACCTGTTGTAGAAGCTGAGAATATGCTTGGCTCTCGAATGTATGACGTGGTCCATGTAGGCCAGCAAAAGCTAATAGGAGAGATAATCCGTTTAGATGAAGATATTGCTGTTCTTCAGGTCTACGAAGATACTTCCGGAGTTAAAATCGGTGAAGAGGTTGTGAGTACAGAGTCTCCTTTAATGGTAGAGCTAGGGCCGGGTTTGCTTACGTCGATCTTTGACGGAACCCAAAGGCCATTGCCGGAACTTATGAAACAACAAGG
>JAUUWJ010000029.1 GCA_030589175.1 Actinomycetes bacterium | reverse complement strand
TGAAGAAAAAGTTGAAGAGAAAGATGTTTACCGGATGGAGAGCAGTTATGGAAAGTTTGAACGCTCAATTTCGTTACCAAAAGACGTAGAACCTGAAAACATTAAAGCAACTTATGAAAATGGCGTTCTTACAATTGAGCTGCCTCAAGCAGAAGAAGAGAAAGTAGAGGAGAAAGAAATACCTATTGAAATTAAATAATTAAGGCTAAAGTATATTAGTGTAAATTAAAAAACGGCCTATACGGGCCGTTTTTATTTTGATTTTGTTAATATTAGATTAGTGATTTTTTATTATGGAAAAGGCATTGTACTGGAAAAAAGAAAAGGATGCGCTTCGTTGCGAACTTTGTCCCCAGCTTTGTTTGATAAAAAACAATGAAGTTGGTCTTTGCATGGTCCGCCAAAACATAGAAGGCGCGCTGTATACCTTAAATTACGGTCGTATTTCTTCCGCTACACTCGATCCTATTGAAAAAAAACCCCTATACAAATATCATCCGGGCTCTTTCATCTATTCGATTGGGAGCGTAGGGTGCAATTTAGGTTGCCCGTTTTGTCAAAATTTTCAAATATCACACCCTAGTGATTATCTTTACGCAAAGGAGCCAAAAGATATTGTTGAGCAAACTACTCGTTTTCTAGCAGTCTCTGATTTGGTAGAAGAAGCAGTTTCAATGAAAGAGCAGGGGAATATAGGGATTGCCTATACTTATAATGAACCTTTCATGTCTTACGAGTATGTATTAGAAGCATCAAAAGCGGCAAAAGAGAGAGGTCTTGTAAATGTATTAGTCACTAACGGATACATTAATAAAAAGCCTTTACTTGAGTTGCTACCTTTTATTGATGCAATGAATATTGACTTGAAAGGTTTTCGAGAAGATGTTTACAAGCAATTGGAAGGCCATCTTGCTCCGGTAAAAAAAACAATCGAAATAACGTCAAGAGAAATTCACGTCGAAGTGACAAACTTAATAGTGCCGGGCTTAAATGATGACAAGGGGCAAATCGAAGAAATGGTAAGTTGGCTGGCTAATCTCAATTCCAGTATTGCCCTACATTTTTCTCGCTATTTTCCGGCTCGCCGGTTTAAAGAATCCCCTACGCCTGTTGGAACATTGAAGATGGCAGAAGCAATTGCTAAGAAGAAACTAAAAAGTGTTTATTTAGGCAATATATGATTCGTTGTTCGTTGTTGGAACTTGGTTGTTGGTAAAAACGTAAAGGGCGTATTGGTTAGTCGAAACTCGTTGCTTGATACTAATAGAAAACGTTTGTGATAAAATTCACGAACAACGATCAACGAACAACGAATAACGGAATTTATGGAGGCTGGCTTGGACATAAAAACTTTGAAAGTAGGGCCGCTTGAGACGAATTGCTATATTCTCTCAAATAAGAAAGAAGCAGTAGTAATTGATCCCGGTGGCGATGCTGAACTTATAATAGGGGAGCTTGAAAAGGAGTCGCTAAAACCAAAATTTATTTTGAACACTCATGGACATCACGATCACGTATTAGCTAATGATGAACTTTCCAATTTTGCTAATAAGGCTATTCATATTCATCCGGAAGACGTTTATTTGCTTACCAGTCAATTAAGTCTTCTTCCCGAACTTATGCTTGAGAAAAATTATAAAACAGTCGATTTAGCCGAAGGGCAGGAACTTGAATTTGATGATGAGAAAATACTGGTTATGCATACACCGGGGCATACGAAAGGTTCGGTGAGTTTTTTAGTCGCTGGAAATTTGTTCTGCGGAGATTTATTATTTAAACAATCGATTGGTCGTACTGATTTGGAGGGTTCGTCACCCGAAGATATGATCAAGTCTTTACAAAGAGTAATGAAAATGGACAAAGAGATAGCTGTTTACCCCGGCCATGGTCCTAGCACCAAAATTAGCGAAGAGGTGGCGGAAAATCCATTTCTCGGAGAACTTAATTTATGAGTAAATATACTAGAGTAAGGGGAACGCAAGATTTTTTACCGGAAAGAGCAGAGCTGTTGCATTTTATCAACGAAAGCGCCGTTAGTTTTTTCGAAAATTACGGCTATCGCTTGATTATTACTCCTACTTTTGAAAACAGTGAGCTTTTCAAACGAAGTGTCGGTGAATCAACCGATATTATCCAGAAGGAAATGTATGAGTTTAAAGACAAAGGAGGTCGTGACCTTGCCTTAAGACCGGAAGGAACTGCTTCAGTTGTTAGAGCTTATATTGAAAATAATCTTGGCGAGCTGCCAAAACCGGTAAAACTTATCTATGTCAGTCAAATGTTTCGCTATGAAAGACCGCAAGCGGGAAGATATCGGGAATTTTGGCAAATAGGTGCCGAAGCTATTGGCTCACCTGACCCTGCGTTAGATGCCGAAGTAATAGAGCTTTGCCTAAATTTCTTAAACTCTTTAGCAGTCAAAGATTTGAAATTAATAATTAATAGCATGGGGTGTCGCAACTGTCGCCCAGGATACATTAAAGTATTAAAAAAATTCTTAAGCGAAAAAGAAGCTCTTTTTTGTAAGACGTGCTCCCAAAGAATTGAGCAAAATCCGCTTAGAGTCTTTGATTGCAAGCAAAAGGAATGCCAGAAAGTGCTTAGCGAAGCACCAAAAATATCTGATTACATTTGTGAAGAAGATAAGGAGCACTTTGAAAAGGTAAAAATATATTTAAAAACTTTAAATGTCGAGTTTGTAATTGATCCCCACCTGGTAAGGGGTTTTGATTACTATACAAGGACCGCTTTTGAGATAACTTTGTCATCACTGGGAAGCCAAGATGCAATAGCTGGCGGCGGAAGATATGATTATCTGATCAAAGATTACGGAGGGCCCGATGAGCCGGCAATCGGTTTTGCTTTTGGCACAGAAAGGATAATGCTTGCTTTTGAAAATCAGAATATAACAGTGTTTACCGAACCCGAGCCAGATGTTTTCGTTGCTTGGGTTGAGGAAGCTCAAAAAAGCGATGCGCTTAGAATAAGTGCGATGTTAAGGGAGAAACATTTAAGAGTTTCAATGGCTTTTGACAGCAGAAAACTAAAATCGCAGCTGAAATTAGCTGACAAGCTAAATGCAAATACCGCCTTGATTGTCGGGGAAGAAGAGATCAAAAGCGGCAAATATACGTTTAAGGACCTAGAAAGCGCCAAGCAGGAAAAACTAACGATAGAAGAAGTTGTAAATAAATTCAAGGACAATAAGTAAGAAATAGGAGGGTTTTGCATTTTTTAGTTAGGAACAAGTATGGAGGCTTGTTAACGGAAAAAGAGATTGGAAAAGAGGTAATAATAAACGGTTGGGTCAACAAAAGGCGAGACCACGGCGGCTTGATTTTTCTGGATATAAGGGACAGAAGCGGTATTGTTCAAGTTGTTTTTGATCCGGGAGAAAAAGAATCTTTCAAGCTTGCTCAAAAGGTAAGAAGTGAGTATGTGTTAGCTGTTAAAGGCAAAGTAAGAAAGAGGCCAAAGGGCACACAAAACCCTCAACTGAAAACAGGCAATATTGAAATTGAAGTCAAGGAAATGCAGGTATTAAATAAATCGGCAGCTCTTCCCTTTGAGCTTGGTGAAGCAGATAAGGTAAGCGAAAAATTACGCTTGAAATACCGCTTTCTCGACTTGAGAAGAAAAAGAATGAAAGGCATTCTAGAGCTTCGCCACAAAGTAGTAAAGACAGTAAGGGGTTTCTTGGATGAGAACGGTTTTAGGGAGATTGAAACGCCCTATTTAACTAAAAGTACTCCGGAGGGAGCGAGAGACTTCCTTGTACCCTCTCGTTTAACTCCCCATACTTTTTATGCTCTGCCGCAATCCCCGCAACTATTTAAGCAAATATTAATGGTTTGTGGTTTTGAGCGCTATTATCAACTGGCGAGAGCGTTTAGGGACGAAGATCTGCGGTCGGACAGACAGCCCGAACACACTCAAATAGATATAGAAATGGCTTTCATAACTGAAGAGGACATAATAAAGCTAGCTCAAAGCTTAATGCTAAAAACCTTTGAAATTATCGGGGTAAAAGCTTCTTTTGAAGAAATGAAATATGATGAAGTTATCGAAAGGTATGGCAGCGATAAACCCGATGTTCGCTACGATTTGAAGATATTTGATGTTAGCAAGGTTTTTAGAAATTCCGAATTTAAAGTGTTTAGCCAGGCTGTAGCTAAAAAAGGCAGCATTAAAGGGTTGAAGGTTGAAGGTGGGGGTCAACTGAGCCGAAGCGAGCTCGACGGTATTGTAGATAAAGCAGTTGAATTGGGAGCAAAAGGTTTACTCTGGCTGGTGAAAGAAGACTCCTTATATAAGTCACCGGTGGCTAAATTTCTTAGTGATGAAGAGCTAAAGGGTCTAACTAAAGCAACTAGCGCCAAAAAAGGTGATCTTATTTTGCTTGCGGCAGGAGATACGAAACTCAATCTTGATATTTTGGGACAGCTAAGGCCAATTCTAGCTAAACAATTTAATCTGATAGGCGAAGGATTTAAATTCCTGACTATAATAGATTTCCCCTTATTTATTTATGATGAAGAAGAGAAGCGTTTAAAAAGTCATCATCATCCATTTGCTTTACCAAAAAAAGGATCAATAAAGTTAATCGAAGACGAGCCTTTAAAAGTGATAGCCCATGCTTATGACATGGTAATTAATGGTGTTGAAGTAGGAGGAGGCTCCCTAAGAATTTATGATTCGGTTTTACAACAACGAATTTTTTCGGCTTTAGGTATTTCCAAAAAAGAAGCCGATAAAAAATTTGGTTTTCTACTGGAAGCTTTTAAATACGGGGCTCCTCCCCACGGAGGCATCGCCTTTGGCCTTGACCGGCTGGTTATGTTGCTTAGCGGCTCTGAAACTATCAGGGATACTATTGCTTTTCCTAAGACTCAAACTGGAGCTGATTTGATGACAGGAGCACCAGATGCTATCTCGGCCAAGCAATTAAAGGAACTGCACTTAAAAACCGATTAAGAGAACGTAGTTTGTAGTTCGTGGTTCGTTGTTCGTAATGCTAGGAAAAGCTGAAAGCTAAGAATAAAAAGCTCAAAAAGCAAGACGAAAAAGACAAAAAAAGACACCCTAAGACTGAGCTAGAAGTAGTTTGTTGCAAAGTGCGAGCTAGAACTGATAAAATTTAGCATGTAAAAGATAAATTAATATGAAAAAGATAGCAATTGCACTACTAATCACAGCACTTGTCATAATATTGGTTGTAGGCTGTACGTCTGAGACTTCCAGTAATAGCAGCCAAAATAAAGCTCGCGGCAAAGCTTCTGCCGGAGTTAGTAACCAAACAGCTAATTCTTCAACAAAATCGGGAGCTGACTCTTCAAGTACTTCTGAAAGCAGTTCGAAAAGTAAATCTAGCAGTTCTTCCAAAAATGTTATACCGCGAAAGTTAGAATACAGTAAGAATAGTTTACCCAGCGAATTCGAAAACGCAGTGGATAATAGCTTTATAGTCGTTGTGGCATTTTATGATACAACTGATGCGATAAGCAATAAAGTACAAAATAAAGTTGAAGAAGTTGTAGAAGTTCCGGACTATGCCAGTCACATCAAATATCTAAGTTATGAAATAGGCGAGAATACATCGCCTGCAGTTGGCCGATTGACGACCGGTCTTAGCATTAAGTATATGCCGAGTATTACAATAATCGACGGTGATAAAAATATTGTTTTCGAAGATAGCGGATTCACGGAAACCGGTTATTTTGAACACGCTTTATATAACACCGTATTTAAAGATAAAAGCCCCGCCAATAATCAAAGCTAAGCCAAAAGCAACTGATAACAGTATCTCTTAGCTATTATATTTTTATTTTTAGGGTATATTAGGAGTAAGAAAACTAGAGGTAGTTTGCTGATTTAACAAATATTTGTTTGGAGGAGTATGAGCGCTAGTTTGATTTTATGGATAATTTTGACGGTTGCTGCTGTAGCAGTTGCCGTATTTATATGCATGGTCTTGTGGCAACTTTTCGGTATTTTAGGAAAGGTAAAGGATGAAGTAACTCCTATTATGCGCCAAGTCGAGAAAGCATTGGAAGAAGTCAATCAAGAACTAGCCAGAGTTGATGATATTATAAAAGCAGGCGAACAAGTAGTTGAAAAAGTTAACACGACGACCAAAATAGCTCAGGAAGCGATCTCTTCACCGCTTATAAAAATTGTAAGTATGGGAGCGGGCATAAAAAGAGCTTTTGATTCTTTAAGAAGGCGAAAGTAATGCGATGGAGAACGAAATGTCTTATGATGACGTTAGCCGGCTTAGCAGGATTTTTGGTTAGCAGAGAAGATATCAGAAAATATTTATCCCAAAGTCTAAAAGATTATAAGTATTCATTGGAAAAAGCGATAAACGAAGGACGAGACGAGGTGGCAAGAAAAGAGATGGAGCTGGAAAAAGAAGTTGCAGGAGTTAAAGAAGAAAGTTCAAATTCTAAAGAAAAATAGCTCTCAATCGGCTTAAAAAACATACAAAAAAGCTTCAAAATTTGCCCCTCAATAATTAGCCTTATTGTTTTAACAACACAGACAGGGTTTTAGTATAATTAATAGCAATGAAAAGCTCTAGTAATGGAACTAATAAATGGAAAAATGTCGCTATTGCCTCCTGGGCTATAGTCGGAGTATTTATTGTTCTTTGGATCAGCGTAATAATTCTAAGGCAAATAAAAGTTGTCTTACCTCTAGTTTTATATACAACCGTTTTAGTTTATCTTTTGAGACCGGCTGTTGAGAAGCTTCACCAAAAGGGAGTTCCTCGGGGCTTATCGGTTGTAATGACTTACTTGGTAGTGGTTGCTTTAGTAGCTTTATTATTCTGGTATTTTATTCCTGTTATCACGAAACAGTTTGTGTTGTTTGCAGGTGACTTAACAGAAAAATACGTTCCGGCTATTCAAAAATATGCCGGTAATTTACAAGAGCTGGTAAACGAACGATTAGGGGGAAGATACTCTAATATCGACAAGCTTTTTGCCAGTTTTTCTACTAGAGCGCAAGAAATAGGCTTAAACATAATAAAAAGACTTCCCGGCGCTACTTTTGGACTTTTCAGTGGGCTGCTTAACTTAATCCTCGCACCGATACTGGCTTTCTATATTCTTAAGGACTTGCCTATTATCAAAGAGACGGTAAGCGATCTGATCCCAAAAAATTATCGCGACGAAGTCTTAACGCTAATAAACAAGGCAAATCTGGTACTAGCCGGTTTTTTAAAGGGGCAGCTGATGGTATCGCTCATTGTCGGGTTATTGGTAAGCATTTGGTTATGGTTTATTCAAGTTGATTTTCCGTTTGTTTTAGGCATGATTTCGGGCTTATTGAATATTATTCCGTATTTAGGACCGGTGCTAGGTGGAGCGATTGCAGCTTTAGTTGCTGCTGTTGCCGGAGGGACAGTAATCGTTCCGGTTTGGAAAATTGTTGCTGTAGTAGCAGGGATGTTCTCAATTCAACAGTTAGATAGTGCGATTATTTCACCTCAGATAATGAGACGCCAGGTTAATTTACATCCTGTCTTAATCGTGTTTGCTTTGTTTATAGGCGGTTCTCTTTTTGGCATTATAGGAATGATCTTAGCTATCCCGTTATTGGCCGTAGCAAAAGTTATGCTTTATCACTTTGTAAGTAAACAAGA
>JAUUWJ010000126.1 GCA_030589175.1 Actinomycetes bacterium | reverse complement strand
GCTTGTTTTGGAGCTTTAGGCTGCGCCCTTGATTTTAGGATTCGACTGATCAAGGAAGCGACAAACGAAAAGACGATTAAAAACAAAGTAAAAGTAACAAGCACAGAGAATAAAGAAAAATTTGCATTGGCAATCGCATTATATAAAGAAAATGAATCCTTTCCTTTTAGAGCCGTTTCAACTGAGCCCGCTGACTGAAGTGTCATGCTAGTAATAAAAATAGGCAGTGAGGAAAGCAGCAGAACTACGGCAAAACTAAATACTCTTCCCCAGCGAAAACTGAAAACTACGGTCAATGCCATAAATAGCAAGCCTACAAGAATCGTCATAAGACTAACCAGCAGCATCGTTCTTTTGACAAAACCAAGTAAATCGGTAACTAAAGGAGCAATTGCTTGTATCATCATGGCTTGTATTATTTGCTGACCAAAGTCATCACCGGGTTCCTCATGGCCTTCAGCTTCTTTTCTATTGGACTCGCTAGCTGAATTCGGTTCGCTAGAATCGGCCTCTTTCGACTTTTTCGTAGTCGCTGAGAGGTCTCGAGGCGCCATGAGCATTTCGAAATCTTTTTGAGTGAGATTGCCCGCTTCGATCTCTTTTTCTATAAGCTCCTTTAATTTTTTATCATCCATCTTCTCAAGTTCTTCTTCATCATAAGTTTTACCGCCTAGCTTCATCTTAAAGTTTGGAGACTTATTTTTACCCGAAGACATTTTATCCGAGCCTGAAGATGACTCATCAAAATCAAGATTCATAGGCATTCCCGAACTATTATTTTCAGTCTTTAGGTTTTCTTTTACATATTTATCGACAGCCGGATTAGTAGCAATCCGGTAGAAAGCAAAAGTTGTAAGTCCTGCGGTAATGAGAAGAGTCGCCAGCAACCCGAAAATCCATTTCAGATCAACACGCCAAGGAACTCTCTTCTTTTCTTTCTTTTCTTTTTTCTTTTTCTTAGATTCGACGACCGCTTTTTTTGAAATAGGCTTTTGCGCCTCTTCGGCTTTCGTCTTTTTCTTATCTTCTTTTAAGCTTTTTTTAGCCATAACAAAGTTATCGGCAAAAAGAGGGAAATCTTTTAATGGTTTCGATAAACATTTTTTTGTGAAAAAATTAGTAGAATGCAATTAGATATCGTTTGGCTTCAATTCATAGCGGTGACCGCGGTCATTGTTTTTGCCGGCATTAAAATTACTCGCTATGCCGACTTTATTGCCGCCCATACTAAACTTGGAAGATTATGGGTAGGCGTTATTCTGTTGGCTATCGCTACTTCCCTGCCGGAATTGATGAACGGCATCAGTGCTTCTTTGCAATCTTTGCCAGATATAGCCGTAGGAAATATTTTCGGAGCTTGCCTTCTTAATCTCCTGCAAATTGCTATCATAGATTTCTATTACAAACCAGCCCCGGTTTTGACATCGGCTGATAAAGGCCATCTGTTAAGTTCCGGTTTTGGCATATTTTTCTTTTTTATCATCGGTTATTCATTATTTGCTGAAAGTATCGGCTTCTCTTTGAGCTTTCTGACAATCGGACTGTATACGCCTTTGTTATTTTTTATCTACTTTGTGGCGATTCGCTTTATCTACGTTTTTCAAAAAAGAAAAATAAGCGAAGAAATCAAAGAAATTGCCAAGCCATATAAAATCAGCTTGTATCACGCTTATTTACGTTTTGCGATATATGCATTAATCATTATTTTCGCCGGCATCTTCTTACCGACAATAGGGGCAAGGCTGGCAACTCTTACCGGCTGGAACCAAAGTTTCGTCGGTACTTTGTTTCTAGGATTAAGTACATCGCTTCCCGAATTGGTAGTCTCCATTTCAGCTATACGTATCGGAGCGCTTGATCTAGCTCTTGGCAACATACTAGGAAGCAACTTGATAAACTTAACGATTATCGGAATTGACGATTTATTCTTTACCTCAGGCTCTATTCTTTTAGCCGCTTCCGCTATCAACATGCTCTCCGTTCTTGCCGCAGTGGGAATGTATAGCACCGTTGTCATAAGTATTATTTACGAATCGAAAGTCAAGAAACTGAGGTTTACCGTGACGGCCCTGACATTACTCGCAATTTACGTTTTAAACGCACTTTTTATTTTTCGAGCGTAAGGAAAACTTTGAAACTCAGCGAGCGCCGGCGTAGTAAGCTTTCTCTTCGTACTTCTTGTCAATACTGGAAAGGTTAAACAAGGAATTATCTTGTGAATGTGTTTGTTTATCTTTATACCAGTAAACAGAGCGTTTACTATAGATTACCAAACAACGCATCGGGTAGCGCTTGGCAAAATATTTAAGTATCAAATCTGCGGTTTCGTGATAAATATTGTACTCTGCCCAGTAAATAGAGCGGGCATCCGGATGAGGAGAAAAACGCAGACTTTTTGCCCTGTTAACTTCGACTATCACTTCTTTACAAAACTCTTTAAGCTCCCTTGCTTCGGGCGACACTGCGAAGGTAACGTAGGGCAGCCCTTTCTCAAGAGATTGCCTGGCAACTTCCAGACACAAGTCATATTGATCTTCTTTATGTCTTAAGGCAATTGAGAATTCCTGGCGCAAGAGCTTAAAATCGCGAGCGCTTCTTATACCAGGAGGAGGACCGTATCTAAAAATGTAGCGGGTTAAAAGGTGATCTAAATCTTCTGTAGCTAAATCGGTGCCGAGGTCGGCTTCGTTGTCCGTGCGCTCAAAACCAAGCAGCTTCGAGTACAAAACTTTTGTTAATATTGCTTTAGGCGTCCTAACAACAATATCCTGTTGCATTGAATAGTGTTTCTATCTCTTGTTTGTTGGCCAATGACCAGCTTATACAACCCCTTATTTATGGCAGGGCTAAGCGTTAAGTACAATATATAGTAGATATCATTAAATTGCAACACAAAATGTGTAAATTATTTTTATTAAACACAAAAAATAATTTAGTTCTTAGTTGATAGTTAGCAGTTCATAGAAAAAAAACAAGTCGTTAGAGGTCAGCAATATGATTTTTTTACCTAACCTCTAGTCTCTGATCTCTAGTGGCTTCTTTTCAAGGCCATTTTCACAATTTTCTCTATCAGGTTTTCAAAAGACAAGTTTATTGCTTCGGCTGCCATCGGCAATAAACTGGTTTCGGTAAGTCCGGGACTGGTATTAATCTCGAGCATTTGCGGCCCTAGCTTTTCATCAACAATCATGTCCGTTCGTGAGACATCGCGGCAGCGCAAAATTTTATGAACATCCAAAGCTATTTTTTCCACTTTTTTGTACATACTTTTAGAAAGACGAGCGGGTACATAATAATCAGTTTTTCCCATAGAGTACATCGACTCAAAATCAAAATACTCCTTATGGGGAACAATCTCGACTGGAGGTAATGCTTTAAGGTAGCGGTTTCCAAGTATGGAAATGCTTATTTCCCTACCCTTTAGATACTTTTCAATGAGAATCTTATCATCAAAGTTTAGAGCTTCGATAATCTTATCCGGAAGTTCGCTCTTTTTATGAGCTATCCTTATCCCTAAAGCCGAACCTTGTCGGGCCG
>JAUUWJ010000261.1 GCA_030589175.1 Actinomycetes bacterium | reverse complement strand
CTCTTATATGAGTTTACCCACTGGGCAAATATTGATGAAATTTCTCTGGAATGCTTTAACTGACCGGCAATAAAACCTTTTCCGTCATTAGAAAGATACCATTTATCTTTAGGATCGAACATTGCATTTCTCTTGCCTTTAAAAAGTGATTGGTGGGTATGCATACCACTCCCGTTTTCACCAAAGAGCGGTTTTGGCATAAAAGTAGCGTAAACACCATGTTTTTTCGCTATTTCCTTTACAACTAAGCGATAAGTCAGAACGTTATCAGCCATTTTGAGAGCATCGTCAAAGCGAACATCAATTTCATGTTGAGACGGACCGACTTCATGATGAGAGTATTCAACTCTTATACCCATTTTTTCGAGAGCAAAGACCGTTTCTCTTCTGAGATCAGAAGCTTCATCAAGAGGGGTTAAGTCAAAATAACCGCCTTTGTCTAAAATTTTTGTTTTGCCGTTATTCTCTTTGAAGTAAAAATATTCGAGCTCAGGTCCAACATAATAATTAGTGAAACCAGCTTTTTTCATTCTTTTAAGGGCTCTTTTTAGAACATAGCGGGGGTCACCCTCATAAGGCTCTCTTTCGGGCGTTAGAATATCGCAAATCATCCTGGCAACCGCTTTTTCCTGAGGCCTCCAAGGAAGGATTTGAAAAGTAGAAGGGTCAGGCATCGCAATCATATCGCTTTCTTCGATGTCTTGGTAGCCGGTAATCGAACTGCCGTCAAAACCCATTCCGTCTTCAAGGGCTGTTTTGAGTTCTGCATTAGTGATAGCAAAACTTTTCAGTTGGCCAAGAATATCAGTAAACCAAAGCCTGATAAACTTTACATCATTTTCTTTGACCAATTTGATAACATCGTTTTTAGTCGTCATAAAATCTCCTCTCTTGACTGAATACCGCAAAATCTATCACTCATCAGTCTTAATTATTCTAATTCAAAAACTGATTGATTGATATTATCGGTTATTCTGTACTTAAGCGCTTTATACTATTGTATAAAATATGGGTCTTTTATTTATCCATATGGATAAATTCCGGATTATTAAAATGTTACAGTAATCTTAACATAATAATTATTAATCAAGAGTTTGAACACGATGTTTATTAAATGTTTTTATTCTTTATTTTCAACATTTCCAATGTGTTTTGGCTCTAAACTATAAACTCCAGTTCTTTGCTTGGTCGAGTCTGGAATTATCTGAAAACAAATTCAGAAGTGAAGATAGGCCGGAAAAAGTTTTTAGCCAATCGGCCAAAAGCAATTACTAGCAGAGCGGACTGTTTTTCCTTATATTAGAAGGACAATGATTGTAATAGCTTATGCTTATCAAGCAGAAATAGGTGGATTTAAAAAGTTAATTGAAAATAGCAAATTTGAGAAGCTTGTCACATGGCAGAAAGTAAATGAAGCCGGTTCTTTAGATAAAATAAAAGCGCAAAATGCCGAACTTATCTTAAACGTCGGTTTTGTTGGTGCTCTAAATCCTAAGTTAGCTTTAGGCGAGGCAGTGTTAGTTGACAAGTTGCTGTTCATGAAGGAGAATAAAATAATAAAACAACTCATAGTAGGCACAAAAACTCATGAAATTGCACTAGATTTTGCTCAAGAAAACAGAATTTCCGTTGCTTCATTACTTACAACAAAGACTCCAT
>JAUUWJ010000045.1 GCA_030589175.1 Actinomycetes bacterium | reverse complement strand
TCCTTGGCCGTGGGCTCCTCGTTCAGCCTTAAAATGACGCTTATACTTGAAATCCTGCAGAGTCTTTAAGCCCTCGTCTACTTCAATTACAACTTTACCACCAAAGCCGCCATTTCCTCCATCAGCTCCGCCTCTGGGAACATGCTTTTCTCTTCTAAAACTAACAGCTCCGGCACCGCCATCGCCGCTCTTTACAAATACCTTGGCTTCGTCAATAAACATAATAAACCTGTTGTTGGTTATTAGTTGTTGGTCGTTGGTTGTTAATTTGAGGATTAATAAAAACTAAGAATTTAATCTCTAATGTCCAATTTCTTAAATCCAAAGTCCGTACTTATTGTTTATTTTCGAGAATGCTTACAAATTTAGAACCGTTTCGGTTGAAGAAAGTCACGAATCCGCCTTTTTTTGCAAAAAGCGTATAATCTTTTCCTACACCGACATTTACGCCGGGTTTAAACTTTGTCCCTCTTTGACGTACGATAATAGCACCAGCTTTTACCAGGCCGGAATATGCTTTTACGCCTAGTCGCTGGGCATTGCTCTCTCGGCCATTACGGCTTGAGCCCATTCCTTTTTTATGTGCCATACTTCACTCCGTTCAGAAATAAAAAATTTAATATAAAAACTAAAAAAGCATAGTAATTATACCATTTTACCCGGATTTTTAAAGTTGTATATCCCTAGATTGCTTATTATCTTTCAGAATCCAATTAACAGCAGAGAGCAAATCGTCGGCAACAAAATCGGGTTTAATATCGGGAACTAACTTCTCCTTCTCTCTCAATCCATATCCTGTCAAGACAAGAACATTTTTGCATCCTGCCTTCTTGCCTGCCAAAATATCCGCTGCCTTGTCACCAACAGTATAAGAACCGGCTAAATCCAAGCTAAAATCGTCTGAAGCTTGTTTAAACATCGCTATCCGCGGTTTTCGACAATCACACTCAACCTTATATTTCTTATCCCCAACTTCCGGGTGATGAGGACAATAATAAATACCGTCAATGTATGCTTTGTGCTTTTCTAGTTCTTGCGCGAGAACTTTATTGGCTTCTTGTACAAAATGTTCATCATAATAACCCCTAGCTACTCCCGATTGATTAGTGGCCATGATAACTTTGAATGAATTTTTATTTAATAGTCCTATCGCTTCAGCTGAGCCAGGTATTAATTCAAGATCTTCTAAGTTTTTCAAATAATCTACTTCTTTAATTATTGTGCCGTCGCGATCAAGGAAAACCGCCTTATTTCGCATCGGCGTTACCAAAAAGATTCTTTTCTACAAGAGAGCAAACAATATGCCCTACGCAGATATGAGCTTCTTGGATACGGGGAGTAGAAGATGAAGGTACTTTCAAACATAATTTCGTATTATCACAAAGTGCGCTGCCATTTTGACCGGTGAACCCAACTGTAAATGCTCCTTTATTATTGGCAGTTTCAACGGCTTTTAGTATGTTCGGAGAAGATCCGCTTGTGCTTATAGCAATAACTACATCTTTATCTTCGGCCCAAAGCTCAACCTGCCGGGAAAAAATCAAATTATAATCATAATCATTAGCAATAGAAGTTATTACGGAGGTGTTAGTGGTGAGAGCTAAAGCCGGCAGAGTTTTTCTATCAAACTCAAATCTATTTACAAGTTCAGCGGCAATATGTTGGGCATCAGCCGCACTCCCGCCATTGCCAAAAAGAATTACTTTGCCGCCTTTTTTCAGAGAATCAATAACAGCTTTTGCAATTTCAGCAATCGTTTGAATCTGTTCTGCAGCCACGTTTTCTTTGGTCTCTATGCTTTCTTTCAGTTGGCTTAAAATCTCTTGCTCCATAAATCCCCTTTAAATCAATATTTATAATTATTTAGAAGAGCTTTTCTTTTTTTCTTTCTGAGCTGATGCCGTCTTGGATTTATTTGTTGGTTTTTTAGAAGAAGCTTTTTTATTAGCAACACTTGCAGATGTCTTTTTCTTCCGGGTTTCTTTTTTCTTCTCTTTAGGTGTAGCGGCTTTCTCCTTGCTTTCTTTTTTCTTTGTAGTAGTTTTTGTATCCTCCGGTTTTTTCGTGGCCTGTTTTTTAGGTGCCGGTTTTGCTTCCTTTTTCTTGCCTGGAAAATCAATGCTCTCGATTATAATTTTCGTAAGAGGTTGGCGATGACCGACTAATTTATTGTATCTCTTGCGTTTTTTATGTTTAAAGACTAGAACTTTAGTGTCTAAAAGCTCTTCAACAACTTTGGCTTTTACTGACGCTTTCTTTGCGTCTTCTCCCATAAGTTTGTTTTCGTCTTGGACCACTAATATTACTTCTTTGATATCAACTGCTTTGCCGACGGGAGTACTTAAGCGATCAACTGTTACTTCTTCGCTCTCTGTTACTTTATATTGTTTTCCGTTTATTTTCGCTACTGCATAAAGCACTGTTTTACCTCAAGACAAAAGCTTAATTTACCTGTTGCTTAGCAAGTTGTCAAGCTTAAGAGCAATTAAGAATTAACAGTTAAAAAATGAAAGTAATCTTTACGAACTTTTTTTCAAAATTTCCTTAACTCTTAATTATTAATTTTTGTTATAAACAGTCATTTTTCCAGCTCGTATATACCCGATAAGGTTAACCTTTAATTTTCTAGCAATCTCAACCGCTAGATCAGTAGGCGTGGAACGAGAGCCTAAAGTTGAAATGTGGGCTCTTGCAATTTTTGGCACAGCCTCAAGTGACAACCTTCCTGTTGTAAGAACTATTTTGTCTTCCGGCTCAATATCGTTAAGCATTAAATAGCCGATAACTTTGTCCAGGCAATTGTGCCGTCCGATATCTTCTGCTTGAAAGATAATGCTTTTTTTATCAGCCAAAGCCGCACTATGTATGCCGCCAGACTTGGCATAAAGCTCACCGTTTTTTAGCATTTCCTTCATCAAGTTGGTCAACGTTTCTAAATCAGGTGCTCTGGCAGGTTTCAGCGGTTCTATATCATTAAAATTATTTAAGCTTATTCCGCCGGCACACCCGCTTGTAATCAGGGCTTTAGTGAGATCGATTTTTGCTCCTTTTACTTGCGCCCATAATATGCCTTTATCCATATCTACTAAAGTCTTTTCAATTTGATTTTTACTTTTTGCAATCCCCTGACCCACTAAAAAACCATAAAGAAATTCATTCAAATTGTCGGGAGTAAGCATGATATTAGCCACAAAATCATCGTTGACTAAAATCCTAAAAGGACGCTCGGAAATTACGGCAACGTCTTCGTTTGTTTTTCCGTCTAAACTAGATTTAAGAACCGAGAATATTTGAGTTTTCTTCGGCAATTTTTTGGGCTTCAATTAAATCCTCTTTCGTATTTATATTAAAAAAATCGAAACATTCTTCGTGCGCTTCAATATAATCAAAATCACAATTTTGCAGCACATCAATTATTTTTTTATCTTTGTAATTCTCGATCTTATCAATGCATGATCTTTTATAAAGGCCTAATAAAGGCTCAAATCTTCCTTTGTAGCGATATATATAAACTTCTGCTTGTGACTTTGTAAGCGCGGCAATTGTCTTTTTTGACACAAAAGGCATATCGCAAGCTAAAACAAGATTATTATTACTACTACTCGCCTTTAAGCCTTCTTTTATACCGATAAGCGGATGAGCTTCCCTGTCTTTCTCAATAACATTATCAAATCCTGCTATATCAATTACGTCTTTGCTAACAACAATCAATTCTTGGCATAAGGGACGCAACTTAGAAACTGCGATCTCAATTAGACTATTTCCTCTAAGAGTTGCCAAATATTTCGGTGACTCAAACCGGCTGCTCTTGCCACCTGCCAAAACAATTCCCGTTAATTGTTTCATAGCTTAAATATGAACCATAAGTTATAGACTATCAACCAACATTGAGCTAAAAATCCTAAATACTAAATCCGAAATCCTAAACAATATCAAATGTTTAAAATTTAAATGACAAAAACATTGTTTAGTACATTTGAACATTAGGATTTAAAATTTGTTTAGGGTTTAGATATTAGGATTTAGTGTTTCTATTTCTTAAGACGTGATTTGATTTTTATCAAACGCATTATATCTAGGCGATTGATTTTTCCTTCAAGGTGATTATCCCCTGATACAACCAGAAGGTTCTCATTCTTGGTCTGGCTCATTTGGGTGAGGGCATCTATCACACCTTGTTCTGGCTGTATTTTTTTCTCTCCCGGAAAAGGTTTAGAAACTTCACTAACTTCTTTATCCTGCCATTCATCTTGGGGAACTGATTGTACATCATTTATTTTTACCATGCCTACAACTTCGTTAGATTTTTGCCGTACAACCGGATAAAGACCCTTATTGCTCTTCAGGAAAAAGTTGTTCACGGCATCTTTGAGTCTAGTTTTTGCGGGCATCGAATCCACATCCTTTTTCATCACTTGGGCTACATCCACGCCGCGCAAAGTTTCTCTCAATATCAATTGTTGATAGCTTCCCTGAGCAGCATTATTCAAAAACCAGCCAATTAATATCAGCCATAAACCGTCAAGTAATCCCGAGAATATAAAAACCAGGCCGGCAATGATTAAGAAGTACGCGAATCCTTGTCCAAACCTAGATGCCACTCTAGTCGCCTTCTTTATGTCCTTAAAGCCAGCCCATAGAGCAGCTCTTAGAACTCTTCCTCCATCTAATGGGAAACAGGGAACAAGATTAAATGCTGCTAGTAAAATGTTAATAATGCCTAGCCATACAAATGGACCGAAAAAAGCGGGAGATAGACCTATAACGGCTGACCCGTAAGCTAAAAAACCAAAAACTACTCCTAATACAAGACTGGTGGCCGGACCGGCAATAGCCATTTTAAACTCAACACCCGGCGTTTGCGGCTCGTCACTTAGCTGAGATACGCCTCCAAATATAAACAAAGTAATTTTTTGAACTTTCATGCCGTTTCTTATCGCTACAATCGAATGCATTAGTTCATGTAAGAGAACCGAACCGAAAAATATTATAGACGTGACAATACCCATGATTAGGCTAACCCCAACAGATAGACCGGGATAAACCGTTGGGAAATAGGCAAATGCCAAAGCTGCGGTAACCAGTCCAAAAATGATAAACCAGGTATAGTTGACCTCTATGCTTATCCCGTATACTCTACCGATGCGAAAACTGCCAAATGGAATCATAATCCTTATACTTATACCCAGCCTCTTTTTTTTATGCACAAAAAAACACATTTCCTAATATTTTTTGTTTGTTTGGAAAATTCTTGAAGAAGAGGAAATGGGAGGGTAAAAAAAGGCACCTTCCAAAAAGGTGCCTAAAAAATCAAATATTTGCTTTTGGCTTATATCGGAACTTATTTAGCCGAGACGAGCGCCTTCAAGTGCACTGGCACATTCACAATCTCTTTTACCGGCTATTTTAGGAATAATACTTAAGATCATTTTTTTTACCTTCTCGTTGTTTTCATTAAAGACTTTAAATACTTCATCAGCAGTAACCGGTTTTATTTCCGGATGGCCATCAAGGCCAACATCATAGTCAGTTATCAGTGATATATTCAGATAACACATCTCAAGTTCCCTCGCTAAAGCAACTTCGGGATATTGAGTCATATTAATGACTTCGAAGCCTTGTGAGGAGAACCATTTGCTCTCCGCTTTCGTGCTAAAGCGCGGTCCTTGAATTGTTACGACGGTACCTTTTTCTTTTACCGAGATATCAAGCTCCTTAGCAACCTTAATTGCAATATCGCGAAGATTCGCACAATAAGGCTCTGCACTACTAATATGAGTAGGAATAGGCCCGTCATAAAACGTATCAAAGCGCCCTTTTGTGCGATCTACATACTGATCACAAATTATAAAATCTCCCGGCTTTACATCCGTTTGCAAACTGCCCGTTGCACAAGGAGCCAAGATCCTCTCAACTCCTACTTTTTTCATCGCCCAGATATTAGCCCGGTAATTTATCATGTGAGGTGGTAGTTCATGGTCTTTACCGTGCAGGGGAAGAAAAGCAATCTTACGCCCTTCGATTTCGCCTATTGCCAATTTTGCGGTAGGATTTCCATAAGGAGT
>JAUUWJ010000195.1 GCA_030589175.1 Actinomycetes bacterium | reverse complement strand
ATTTCTTTTAGCAGAGGGCCTCATTGGATGAGTATGAACGGAGGAAGTTGCGCTTCTTGTCACGGAAAGAAAGGAAAAGGCGACATTCGTGTTGATTTGACCGATGAAATAGCTCCGGCTATTACTTGGGATGCTCTTGTTAAGGGTGAGCATGAGCACAAGGATGAGGAGAAAAACCATAAGGATGAGCATCAGCCTTATAATGAGGAAACAGTGAAAAAAGCAATAATTGAAGGCAAAAATCCTTCCGGTGATTCTCTGAACTCGGCTATGCCGCGCTGGAAAATGAATGATAAGGAAGTTAAAGAGGTTATCAAGTTTCTAAAAACACTTGATTAATTTTATTCAAAGGAGTTGATTCATATGATGCATGATTATGGTTTAGGAGGTGGCTTTTTTATGCTCTTGATGGGTTTATTTTGGCTGCTTTTGCTAATTGGCGTAATAATTTTAGTTGTTTATTTTGTTAATCAGAGCAGGCGGACACCTTCGAGGGGTGAAGAATTAGCTTTAGATATTCTCAAGCAAAGATATGCCAAAGGTGAGATTGATAAAAAAGAATTTGAAGAGAAGAAAAAAGACCTTTTGTGATTCGCTATTTTTTAATAACAACATCTTATATCTAATATCCAATATCCGTTTTTCGTGGGACTGGCGCGATTCGAACGCGCGGCCTGCTGCTTAGGAGGCAGCTGCTCTATCCAGCTGAGCTACAGCCCCGGGCGCATAGTTGCTGGGCTGTTATGCAGCCCGGTAAACCTATGCTATTAAGTTAACGAGGATTGTTGCCCGGCTGTCTAACTTCCAATCTGATAGACGCCTGGGCTACAGTTCCATAACATAATATTCTATCAAATATTTAGTTAGTAGTTCGGGATTTGTGGTTCGGATTAAACCACAAGTATGTAATACTTTATCCATGTCCTTGTAATGGGATCAACAATTGATTTTAGTTGTTTTTTAGCTGCTCCTTAAATAGAATAGCTATATGAAAAAGCAAACCCTTTTTTTATCTATCGCAATCGTTTTCGTGGTCTTCTTTGGAAGTATATTTTTCCAGGGCAGGACTTTAAGCACGACGGCAATAACGCCTGGCACCTTAGCTAAAGGCGTTTTTGATTATCAAGGCCGGGTGATGAAAACATTGCCCCTAAAAGATCCCGGCGCTTTTTCCTGGCACCATTATCCTTTGATGAAAGTAAATCAAAAGGCTTATCAAAATGGCGAGCTCCCGCTTTGGAATCCCTATATGGGAAGTGGCCAGCCGCTTGCCGCTGATCAACAGTCTGGCGGATTTTCTCCTTTGAATCTTCCTCTGTTTATTAGCTCCAGCTTACTGACCTGGGATTTATTTATGATTTTTCGCCTGGCTTTAGCTTTTGCTTTTACATTTTTACTGGCCAGAAGATTTGGCTTTTCTCAAAAAGGTTCTTTTTTATCAGCTATTGTTTTTACTTTTAGCGGCTATTTCTGGTTTTTCATAACCATGAACCACCTATCAATCGAGGTGCTTATTCCGGCTGCGTTTTATTTCAGTGAACGTTTATTGGAAGAAGAAAATATGGTTAATATCGGAGGTCTTGCTGCCATATACGGCTTGGCTCTTTTAGGCGGTATGCCCGAGTCAAGTTTTCTTCTTATCGTTGTCTCTTCCCTTTACTTTGTTATCCGCCTGACTACTAAGAGCAGAAAAGAGGGAGGAAAGTTTGCCCTAAAGAGAGGAGGATATTTCGCTACTTCTTTAGTGATTGGTTTTGCTCTTTCAGCAATACTATTGTTACCTTTTTTTGAATACTTGCAAAACGCATGGCATGCTCATGTTAGTGGGCAAATGGCAGGCTCCAGGGCAATTCTAAAGCGCGGCTTATCGGAGTTATTAATACCAAATTTAAGTTGGCCGGGGCCAAACTGGGCTGATATTAAACGACATTATGTTTTTCATTACGTCGGCGTGCTCTCATTGCTGCTAGCTTTTACGGCGAACAAAAGAAAGTGGCCAAACGTTTTTTTCACCGGCTTAGCACTCTTCTATTTACTAAAACTTGTTGGCTTTCCGGTAATAAACCTCATCGGCAAATTACCGTTCTTTGAATCGATTTACTATCCCAAATACCTGGCTCCTTACTTCGCCATATCGATTGCTGTTTTAGCCGGAAGCGGTTTTGACACTCTCAAGGAAGTCAATTTAAAGAAAATCGGATTGTTCGTGGGGCTTTGGCTGACCGGCGTTGCTTTTATTTTGTTTTATTATTGGGCGTCGATGGTGGCCAAAGGAGCGAGTGTTGCTGTTGCAATACGAGTAGCTAAGCCGGCGGCAATTATTTTTCTATTTGTTGCGTTACTTGTATTGTTCAAAAAAGGCATATTCAAGCTAAAGTGGAGTTTAGTATCTACTGTTATTATCTTTCTGGTAGTCGCCGAACTTTTTGCTTATTTGCCAAATGATCGCTCAACCCGGCATAATCCTCAAAAACAGGCATCCTATATAAACTTCTTGAAGAAAAAAATGAAGAAACAGCCGAAAGATCCCTTTCGAGTTATAGGTTTAGACAGGGTGCTCTTTCCTAACATGGCTTCTGTT
>JAUUWJ010000050.1 GCA_030589175.1 Actinomycetes bacterium | reverse complement strand
CATATTATTTAGTTCTTGAAGTCTCCAGTTTGAAGTTTTTCACTCCCAACCACGAACTCTGAACTACGAACTAATTAACTTTTAACTTTTAATTCTTAATTTAATCTATTAACTATTAAACAATGATCATTGATAATTGATCATTGTTTTCAATGCCCTGTACCCCATACCCTGTACCCTCTATAATTCAGCTATGCTTCTTGAGCTCTACAACAAAATCGGTTTTGCGGTGTGCCAGCAAATATCAGACCGCACTATCTACATTAACGGTTTAAAAATGCCGGTAGATACCCGAATGACCGGGTTGTTCATAGGCTTTCTAATAACTATCCCAATATTATTAATCTTATACTCACAAGCAACGGATTACCCCCAGAAACGAGTCTTTGCCTTCGGTATTCTAGCCATTCTATTCCTGGCATTTGACGGCATAACATCATACACAGGACTTAGACAGACGACTAATTCAATTCGTTTAGTTAGCGGCTTGCCGGTAGGAAGCTTTATAGCAATACTTCTGCTCTCAGCTTTCAATGAAACTAACAGGTACTTTCATGACCAGTCAGCCAGCAAAGAAAATGAAACAAAAATTAAACTCTTGCAGTCAAGCTGGCATCAATTGCTTGTTTTACTTGCCCTGGCTTTCACTTTTTTCCTGATTAATAGCCGTTTGATGTTCTTAAAATATTTGCTTCCCACTTTGATAATTTCTGGCATAATTTCCGCTTTCCTCCTCCTGAACCTAACCGTCTTCAACTACTATATTTCAAAAAGATCACTGAGATTCATCGCTACTATCGCGGCAAGTTCTCTAGAGTTGTTCCTGGCTTACCAAGTCCACGCTTTTGTGCTCTTATTAAAAACATGATAATGAGCGCTAAAACTATAAGAAGTGGCAATCTAGCACTTAATTTCCATTAGCATGACCCTTTTCACTTTGATATCATATAAATATGAAGAAAAGTATTTTGATAGCCGAAGATGAAAAACCGATAGCAGAATCTTTGTCTTTTTGTCTCGAAAAAGAAGGATTTAAGACATACCAAGCTTACGACGGACAAGCCGCCTTAAGTAAATACAAGGAAATTAACCCTAATTTGATATTGTTAGACCTGATGCTTCCTAAGCTAGGCGGCCAAGAGGTCTGTAAGATAATTCGCCGTCGATCTTCTACTCCCATAATAATGCTTACGGCAAAAGACAGCGAGCTTGATAAGGTAGTCGGCCTTGAAATAGGCGCTGACGATTACATAACCAAACCGTTTAGCATGAGAGAGCTCATTGCCCGCATAAACGCCGTTTTAAGAAGAGCAGCTGATAATAAGAAAGAACAAACTGTAAAAACCGGAGATTTTACCTTAAGCGAAGATAAACACCAAATAAAATTCAAGGGTAAGATTCTAGATTTACCTTTAAAAGAATTCAATATACTAAAAACATTTATTCTCAATAAAGAGCGTGTTTTGCCCCGAAATGAATTGATTGAAATAGTCTGGGGAGAGGATTTTTACGGAGATGAGAAGACACTTGATGTGCATATAAGAAGACTGCGTAAAAAAATCGAGCCTGATAGTGAAAATCTTAAATACATAAAAACAGTCAGAGGGATAGGCTACCGGCTGTCAGTCAAAGGCAATGAATCTTAAACAAAAAAAGACATTTTCGCTTCACCTAATATTTTTAATACTAACCATACTTTCACTAAACTTGTTTTTGTTTACCTACCTATCAGGGCAACAAGCCATGATAGCGTTTATACTGGTCTTGGGCAGCTTTTTCTTTTTCGCTAAAACGTCTCAAGTTCTTTACGAAAGAAATCAAAATAAACTTTTAAAAGATGTGCAAAAGAGTGTTGCCGAAATAAACGGCAAGGCTGACGCATCTAATACAAATCATAACAATCCCGTTTCTTTTATCTTAGACCGCTTTAAAGATGTTAATAAAAATAGTCGAGAATTAAGCTGGCAAATAAATTTTCTACAGCAAGCATTTAGAATAACTAAGTTCGGCCTTATTTTGTTTGATGAAAAATTACAAATCATAATGCTAAATGATTTAGCCGCCAAAATTTTAGACATAAAACCTGGTGCAAAAAACAACACAAGCCAAATAAATCTAACTCCCCAGATCAAAGAAATAGCTAAGGTAGCTCTGTCTGGAAAGAAAGTAAAAGAAAAAATTGAGCTTACCTATAACATGCGCTCTCTCGAGGGACGAGGTCTTCCCGTATCAATTAACGGAAAAACTATCGGCAGTTTAATTTCCCTTCAAGATACGACAAAAATTGACGCCCTTGCTGACGTCAAAAAAGACTTCATTGCAAACGTAAGTCATGACCTGCGCACTCCGATAGCAAGCATTAAATCTCTTACTGAAGCCCTCCTAGCAGGGGCAAAAGATAATCAAGAAACTCTGGATAGTTTTCTTAATGAGCTTGATAAGCAAAGTGAGCGCCTATCCAATCTGGCCCGCGATATCCTTGATTTATCAAAAATTGAAAATAAGGGAAGTCTGGCTCTTAAAAAACTCGCTATCGCTCCTTTGCTTGAACAATCTGTTAACAGTTTTGAAAGAGAGGCACAAAAAAAACATCTTAAGCTAACTCTTTCAGTAAAAGACAACACTCAAGCTAAAGTAGACCCTGAACAATTAATGAAAGCTTTTCATAATCTACTCGACAATAGCATTAAATACACGCCTGAGAATGGCAAAATCTCGGTAAGCTTAACAAGAAATAACGGCTCGATAAATATCAGCTTTAAGGACACTGGAATAGGCATAGCTCAAAAAGAACAAATGCGGATTTTCGAACGCTTTTACAGAATAAGTAAAAGCCGGTCCATAAAAAGCGGTGGTACGGGTCTAGGCCTTTCAATCGTAAAACATGTAGTGGAAAATCACAGCGGCAAAGTAGGTGTAAAAAGCCACTTAAATGAAGGTTCTGAGTTTACAATAACGCTGCCCGCCTAACATTAATACCATGTCTCAATAATTTCCTTGGGAAAGGTGCTCTTCATGAAAGCTTTCTTCATTCGAGCCAAATCATAACAAGCCCGCATTATTTGAATCGTTGTTCCTTCGTTATTAAGGTCTACCAAAACATAATCTGCATATCCAGGCTCCATTGACCTTCCGACAGAGCCGCAATTAACAAAAGCTTTATTTTTGACTTTCTTGATGTAGGGCTTGTGGACATGGCCAAACAAGTATATATCTGCTTCGGATTTGTCAATTACTTTATTAAACTTTTCTTCACTCGTCCCGTCTTCAAGCCCAGAACTCGTGTTATCTAATAAGCCATGAAATAGATGAAGACGCTTATTATTTGTTTTATTATTATTTATCAATAAATTCGTTTTTAGTTTTCTTAAAAAGTTTTTTTCGTTATCGTCTAGATCTTGTTTTGTTTTTTCGAGACTTTTCCTGGAAAGTTCCTCTTCGAAACTGCTATTTAAACTGCAGCCGCAGGTCTTTTTATTATTAGCTACCGCCAAATCATAATTACCCGCAATTGAAATGATTCCATTTTTCTTAATCTCATTTAAAGTTTCTTTATGAAAAGGAAGAAAGCCTACAATGTCACCTAAGCAGTAGATGTCCGAAGGACTATAGCTTTCAAGTTCTTTTAGAACCGATTTCAGGGCGTAAATATTGCTATGAACATCTGATATAAATGCCAACTTCATGTGCTGCCGCCTATCATAAATCTTAGGATTTTGATAATACTTTTTCATATTAGCAACGATAACTGAAATCAGCAATTGGAGAGGGTTTTTAATTTTTAATTTGCGGCAATTTTGCCTTTTGCCTTTTTGTAAGCTTGGTTTGCCTTATATTTGAAGTGCTTTGCATCAGCCAAATTTCTCATCCTGTCAAAAGTATACTTCCCTGTCGCTTTTTGCTTCCAGCCTTTTACTTCATGCATCAAACTTCGTGAAACACCTCTGTTTATCTTATACAGCGCCATTAAGCTCCAGTAAAAACGCCATCTTGCTTCTTCGTAATCCGTAGTAAGACTTCCTTCATACTTGCTTTCCACGTCATTTAAGGTTTTTTGAAAACCATCGATTTTCTTATCTAAACGGTTTATTTCATCATGAGCAAAATCATGGCTAAAAGTAGCTCCCTCATTTGCAATTGAACCGGAAGAAACACCAGCCGGCCTATTTTGCTGAGAATAATTGGCAAAAGCGTGAGCTTCTTCAAGACTCGCTTTTTCTTGCTTGTAGCGATCAATAAGCAATCCCAAACGCCTTTGTTCTTTCAAGTTATCTATCAGTGCATCCGTTCCGGAGGCAAAATCAGCATTATCTGTTTTTACTTCTTGTATATACTTTAATAGTTTTCTTGAATTTTGGAATTTTAGAGTAGAATGAATCTCATATAATCTCTGGTATATATTCGTAAAATCTTCTGCTGTTTCTTTAGCAAAGTCAGCTACAAACGCCGAGGGCCATTTATTTTCGATTATTATATAAACCCAGGGATCGAGATCTTCAGTGCTTGAGCCACCTGTAGTTGAGTCCTCTTGAATCGTTCTTTGACCTAAAACATCGCGAGTCGCACTCGATTGAAAATCTTTTTCTTCTTTTACTTCCTCGCTATTAGTGCTTTGTTCGTTTATTGCTTCCGGTGATTCCACTTTAGAGCTTTCTTCGCTATCTTCCTCTGTATCTTCTTCGCTAGATTCGTCACCACCGGTCTCAGTTTCAGAATCCTCTTCCTGGTTTTGTTCGGCAAGTATCTGCTCCAACAGTGTTTGAGAAGTAAGTTGAAGTGAGCGCCTTTGGGCCCAAGAGCTAATTGCCGCAACATAACGGCTTTGAGCTTGTTTAATAGTATCGACTTCCGAATAAAAACTAGCAATATCGCCCATTTTCGTATTTAAAGCTGTCGCAATTTTCTGACTGTTGAACAAAGCTTTTTCTAAAGAAACTGAAGCTTTCGAAGTAGAACTAATGAAGTCTTTATATTTTTGATCTTTATCAATACTGGTAAGCGTTGCTAATTTTGAATCAACTTGTTTAAGGCCACTTAGATCTTTACTGATTTGCGACTCGTATGTCTTTAAGCTGCTTGCAAAACCTTGAACGTCTTTTGCTGTATACCAACGTTTGTTGAATTTCTTCAAGAACTCATCAAACTCACTGGCGTGGCTTTGAATTTCTTGAAAAGTACGAGAAGCATCATTTTTTAGTTTTAAAGCTTCTTCTCCCGTGTCTTTTTTTCCAAAAGGCCACAGATCACAGCCAGTCATGGAAAATAAGGCGGCAATTACTGTTATTATAATTACTATTTTTGCTGCTCTTGAAAAATATCTATACATCTCTATCTACCTTCAATTTAATCGGCAAAAATCAAAAAATGATTAATCGAAAAGAATAGATTTTTTACCTTAAGAGTGGTGGATTTACTTTTTGAGAGGAACTCAGATGAGCATCTATTGTATTGCAATCGTTACTCCCTTTTTATCTTTACGTTTATTGCTGCGATTAAAATACTATTACTTAATATGTTTTAAGCTATAAGCTATTAAGCCTATGCCAAGGGCAATCGTTATTACGAACATCATCAAAAACAGGCTTACAACCGATTCAATTGCTATATATGCAAACACTACATGCCCTCCTTAAAAGTCTTTTAACTAAGTGTTACTAACAATTATTTTAGTCATTTTAGCTTTGTATCAATATTTTACCAACTTTTGTCAAACACTGCACGATTAAGTGCTTTTATCTGTTTTATTATTTAAACGTTTCAGCTTGAACTTTACTATGGCAATTTATACAGAATTTTTCGTGCTCGCTTTTGGAAAACTCTTTGCCTTTATCGTGGCATTCCATACAATAACCAAAGTCTTTCTTAGCAATAGCTCCGGGCTCTGCCCGCCAGTTTTTAGCGTGACCTACCGGTAATCCTTCCCAGCCTTTGTCGTGAC
>JAUUWJ010000167.1 GCA_030589175.1 Actinomycetes bacterium | reverse complement strand
CTGCTTGGCTGCTTGGCGTCGAGGTATTTTTGCCTTTTTTATTCTTTTTTTTGGTAGAGCAAATGTTTGCTTTAAAGCTTGCTGCATATCTTACTCCAAATATTGCTGTAATTAAGTACTAAATCCTAATATCTAAATCCTAAACAATTTCTAAATCCAAATGCTCAAATGCTTTAAACTACATATTTTTATTGCTATTGTATGTCCTCTTCAAGTATTTGTTTTGAGCTTTGTTTTTTGATATTTAATATTGTTTAGTATTTCGAATTTAGTGCTTCGAATTTATTTTCTCTCTGCGACTCTTAGTTTTGCACTTCTTGCTCTTGGATTTTCAATGATTTCTTCTTCTTTTGGCCGTAATGGCCTTTTTGTTACAATCTCCACAAAAGGCTCTTCAAAACCTTTGCAGTTTTTAAAACCTGCTTCACACATAAAACCTTGTGCTAAATTCTTAAAAATTTTCTTAGTAATCCTGTCTTCTAGCGAGTGATAAGATATGACCACAATTCTTCCGCCGACCTTGAGCCATTTAACAGTTTGCCAAAGAGCACTTTCAATTGCTTTTAGCTCTTCGTTGACTTCAATTCGAATAGCCTGAAAAGTTCTTTTTGCCGGATGCGGCCCAGTGCGCCTAGCGCTTGCCGGTATCGCCGCCTTTATGACATCAACTAGGTCGGTTGTGCTTTTGATCGGATTTCTTTCTCTGGTCTTGACAATAAACCCAGCTATCCTGCTTGCCCATTTTTCTTCTCCATATTGGTATACAAGAGAAGATAAAGCCTTTTTTTCGTAGCTATTCACCACATCGTAAGCAGTTAACTTCTGCTCTAAGTCCATCCTCATATCTAAAGGACCTTCTTTCTTATAACTAAACCCTCTCTCGGATGCATCCAGTTGGATAGAACTCAGTCCGAGATCAAATAGAAATCCGTCAACTTTCTCTACCTTGGAGTTTAATAACTCATCCAAGTATCGAAAATCACCGTGAATTAAAGAAAACTGCTGGCTGAAGTCTTTAAGTTTTTCCTTTGCTGCGTTTATTGCTCTGATGTCTTTGTCAATGCCTAGTACAAAACCTTTTGCTCCAATAGTTTCTAAAATTGCCTTTGTATGACCTGCCCCGCCTAAAGTACAGTCTACAAAGATGCCGCGTGTATTACTGATAAGTTGCTGTAATACTTCAGCCAGCATAACGCTTTTGTGGCCATATTCCATTTTCAAGTTACGAGCCTGAATCTTGTAATAGACCCATGCTTAAAATCCTAAATCGGCTAATTCTTCTGCAATCTGCGAGTAAGACGATGCTGCTTCGCTTTCCACTTTATTCCAGTTAGCTTCGCTCCAAACTTCGAGCCTGTTGCTAACCCCGATTATCACTACGTCTTTTTTTATTTGAGCCCAACTCCTTAAAGAATTAGGAATCATAACCCGTCCTTGCTTATCTATATCGTCTTCACTTGCTCCGCCAAAGATAAAGCGAGACAAAGTTCTCGCGTCCTTTTTCAACGTACGGAGCTTCTGTATTTGGCTGGCAAATTCCTGCCACCCCTTTTTCGTAAAAACAAAAAGACAGTTCTCGAAACCTTTTGTAACGACAAGACCGTCTCGTAACACATTTCTAAATCTAGAAGGTACTGTTATCCTGCCTTTGTCGTCTAATGTATGTCTATATTCACCAAGAAATACCAAACTTCACCTACACAAGCAATAATTTGTATACCATTTTAACCCACAACAAACCACTTTGCAACATTTATTTTACTTTTTATGTTTTTTTTATTTATGGGGCCAAAACACCATTTAACTGGTAGTTATTTTGTAGATAAAGTTTTTAAGAATGAATTTATTTGCATAATTTTGAAATCTTTACTTTTTTTCGGTGAAATACTATTATTATTTTGTTAGTTGAACTTTCACAATTTAGAAGTAAATCGAGCAGTCGCCCCCGCACTTATCTAAAAATCTACTCCATATCTCATTTATTGGTGAGTTTGTTTTTTAGATGAGTGCGGGGGAGGAAAGTCCGGACTCCGTAAGGCAGGGTGTCCCGCACTTATCTAAAAATCTACTCACAAATAAGTGAGTTTGTTTTTTAGATGAGTGCGGGATAAAGGTAACTTTAGGAAAGTGCCACAGAAAAGAAAACCCCCCGACGTGTCGGGGGAAAGCTGAAACGGTGAGGTAAGAGCTCACCAGTTCTATCGCAAGGTAGATGCTTGGTAAACCCCACCCGGAGCAAGATCAAATAGGGATGAGTCGCCTGTTCATAATCCCAGGTAGATCGCATAGATAGATGGCTGTTTTAACAGAATCCGGCTTACAGATTTGCTTCATGTGCCCCCCGACAAGTCGGGGGGCTTTTTTTTGCAAAATCTGTTTATTAATACATAAAAAGGATATTAAAAACATGCCCTGGAAAAAATAGCTCTGAAAGGCCATGCCGAGTAAGGATGTTTTTTCTGGGGCATTATATTTGTCAATATTCAATGATCAATGTGCAATGTACAATAAATCCAATTAGACGGAATTAAGAATTAATAATATATTATTTTGGGGTTTTTAATCCCCAATAAGTAAGTTGCGAAATCCCATCTGAGTAACATGTGCCTAAATGAGGTTGAATGCGGCTGCAAATTTGATGTTTGACCCCAACGTTACGTCGGGGGAGTTTCAAATTTAGCTCATGAAACCGAAATTTAGGCCATAGTAACGGAGGTGGGATTCGAACTTACTTATAAAAAAATGATACAAATAAAAGATTTTGAAATCTAAAAGAAAATTTGTCCTTAGTCGCGGAGGGGAGCATTGCTTGCTTATAGTTAAAATAATTAGAAAATATTTATTGAAAATATATTTTCATCGAGGTGGGGTTCCCTGCGATCAACGTCGCAGGATAAACTATTCATATTTGGATAGCACCGATTTGAAATTTATGGGAGTGAAAATTATTAAAACGATTAGTTTTATTCATTAATGTGCGTGAT
>JAUUWJ010000256.1 GCA_030589175.1 Actinomycetes bacterium | reverse complement strand
GATATAGCTGAAGCAATGGCTGAGAAGAAACTTGGTACTGGCTACAATAAAGGTAGACAAGACGAGGCTGCTCAATTATCTAAAGCTGAGAACGCTCAGACTGGATCTTCTACAACGAAGGTTCCGCCTACAGCTTCTTTTAATTTGTCTGATACTTTCAATGCCTTTCTTTCAAGGCTTTCCAGATCGGCCTCTAATGCCGCCACTGATGTTCTATCAAAAATACGCTCAAAAAATGCGGTTACTTTTGGTATCGCATCGGCAAAAGCATTGCCTACTTTTATTATTTGCGGGGATAATTTAACAAGCTGTTTAATTACACTGGTTTTTATAACCCGAGCCATAATATCTAGCTTATCATTAGCTTCTTCTGCTTTTCTGATTGTCTGCTCGTCGAGAATAATACCGAGATCATAAGCCTCTTTCTTCATTTCACGAAGACCGGCCGCGCCGTTTTTCATCATGTTAACCATGCTTATGCCGGCTCGACTAAATGCGGCGTTGGCTATAGCGGCTTTATCGGTTGCTTTTGTTGCGTTTTGAATAGCGTCAGCAACAAGACCGAAAGCATGTTCTTGATTTTTTGATGATTGGATATTTTTTAGCAGGGTTTCGTCATATTTTCTTAAAAAGCTAATGAGAGGGCCTACGCCTTCTCTCGCTTCACCCACGCGCTTTACAAAAGCGGTTAAGTTTGAATTAAGCTGTGACTGTTGAACTCCAGCCAAAGATGCGGCATGAACATAGCCTTGGTAAGTATCGGTTGCTAATCCAACTGCATCAGACACTTTCCCGATATTGTCGGCAAACTGTATCGCGTCTTTTGTGAGTTTTGCAAAAACAGCAACAGAGGCAACGGAGGCAAGTGCAATAAATGCGCCCTTTACCTTGTCAACAGATTTGCTTGCTTTATTTTCCCACCGGCTAAGTCTTTTATTAGACTTTTCAAGCTGAGTTGTGAGTTTTGAGCTTTCAGCCTCAAGCGTTACGATCAGTTTTTGGAGTTGCTTAGACATTCTTTATCGCCATTGCCTTCATCATTAAGAGAGTTTTTTGTGTTTCTTTATCGCGTTTTATTTGCGGATGAATAAACATAAAATCATCTATATTTTTAGCCGTTCTCACTTTACCGCTATAATTCGCCACTGTTGCGGCCACCATGGCGGTATTCCAGTTATCGCGCTCTTGTCCGAATGGCTCTATCGAATAATAGGCTTTCCATTCAGTCAGCTCCCCCGATCCTAATGTTTGCTCTAATTCGTTTACTGTTCTACCAAGGGCTAGTGATAAACGAAACATGAACAACCGATCAGAATCGGTTAGGAGTTTTTTTCCGTTTCCTCTTCACCAGAAAGACCAGAAAGATCAGTCGCCACCTCTGATACTTCGGCGAAAATTCTCCCAGGAATAAGAAATATTTCATCAATGGACATATCTTTAAAAGCGGGGCAACACATTTTGATCAGATTTGCTTGCGCTTCTTCTGTATCGGCATTTTCTCTATATATTTTAAGAAATTTTTGACGCTGACGCGCATCCATCTCTTTAATTTTGTATTTTTCGCCGCTAATTGTAATTGTTTTAGTATTAAATTTCATCATGCCACCGTAATATCGCCAGAGATTTTAAGTGTAACTGCAATCATCTTCGCATCATCAAAAGATGGAGTAAGTCCCCACGACA
>JAUUWJ010000186.1 GCA_030589175.1 Actinomycetes bacterium | reverse complement strand
CTAGTTCAGCGGTAGAACGCTTCTCTGATAAAGAAGAGGTGGAAGGTTCGACTCCTTCGTCGCCCACCAAGTTTTCGCGAAGAGAAAACGAAGGTAAAGATGAAAATTTCAGTTTTCATCGCTATCAATGGGCCTGTAGTTCAGTTGGCTAGAACGCCTCATTTGCAATGAGGAGGTCGCCGGTTCGAATCCGGCCAGGTCACCTGGATTTTATTTTTTTGTACCCATGTCTGGCCTAATTTATAAACCACAAACAGATGAATGATTATATCAATATTATTTCTTCGGTCGCCATTTCCCTTTTTATTATTTCAGCTCTTCCGCAAATTTGGAAACTTCTGGAAAATAAAACAGCTAGAGATATTAGCTTGTGGATGTCGTTTTTAATAGCCACGGGGAATTTTTTTAATGCTCATAAGGGCAGTTAGCATCCGCGATCTCTTCTTTTTAGTTAATTACGCTTCCCAATTTACTCTTTGGCTAATTATTATCGTTCTAATTCTTAGATACCGTAATAGGTGAATTAGACTCTACCGAGAAGCAAGATAATATTAGAAATTGCTGAAGAAAAGAAATTATCTGGTTCCAGCTAAATCTCACGAAATCCACGTTTGAGAATTAGTACCTGTTGAAACCTGGCTTCAACAGATTTACCTATGTCCTACGTAGGACATATTTTCTGGTGAAGCAGAGCGATCTTTTTCAGAAGTCGGCGTCGGGGTTTTCTCGGTAGGGCGTCCAAACTTTTTCCAATAAATACCACCAAAAGTTTTCCACTGGACAGCTCTTTTTGAGTTGTTATATACTGGGCTAATCTTTAGCCCAAGCAAAGTGAAGGGCGAGAGATGAAAGCGAAGCTTTCAGCGAACAAAGGTCGAAAATTAAAATTTTAAAAATATAAAATTACTATGTTAGAAATCTGGTTTGAAAACTGGACCGAAACAACAGCGATGGCTTTATTACAACTCTGGAATGGGTTTTTAACTTTCATTCCCGGTCTACTTGCCGCAATTATTATTTTTCTTATCGGTTGGATTTTTGCAGTTATCATTGGAAAGTTGGTGGCTGAAATCTTAACCCGAATAAAATTGAATCAATTTTTTGAAAGAGCCGGTTGGAAAACGGCCTTAGAAAAAGCTGAGATGAAGGTTAACCCTGCAGATTTTATCGGTGCCATTGTCAAATGGATTTTGGTGATTACTTTTCTTTACGCAGCCGTCGGAGTTTTAGGAAAACCATTTATAGCATTTAAAGAGTTGCTGGGGGGTATTTTGGGTTACATGCCCAATGTCGTCGTGGCTGCCTTTATTTTTGTCGTAGCCGTTATTATAGCTGATATTGTAGAAAAAGTGATTAGAGCAGCCGTGGAAGGGATTAAAGTAGGCTATGGTCATGTGGTAGGAGCGATTGTTAAATGGGCTATTTGGCTTTTCGCCATTTTGGCTATTTTGCAGCAATTGAAATTTGACCTAGCAGATTGGCTTTTTGAGTTGATCAAAATTGCTTTTGTGGGAGTAGTTGCTATGCTAGCTATTGCCTTTGGCCTTGGCGGGAAAGACGTGGCCGCCGAAATAGCGCAGGATATAAAGAAGAAACTGAGGGGATAAATAATTATTGATTTCTGTACTGAGAGAAGGCTGATTCAACGTTAATTCAAGAGTCTTGCCCTTGAGACCTTTCTATAGGGGTAAGTAGTTTTTAATTCGATAAGAGTGAAGGGACGGCGAAGCTTTCCTTTCCGGATTTAGCTTTGTCTGTCCGAATACTAATTTACGTTGCTAACGCAAGGTTCAAGACTTGACAGGTAATTTTGGTTTTGATAATATATTAGTTGATTATGATAAGAAGAGGAAATATTTTGAACGGTCGAAGAAACTTTGTTTCTTCTTCCGCCTTGCTTCACTTTGTGGAGCTTGGCAAAGGAAGCGGTTAATGCTCTGCCAGTCGGTTACCTGCTGTTTTAATAACGGTAGGTCTCGCAGAGAATCGCTTCCGAGGAAGCGATTTTTGATTGGTAGAAAAGAATTAGCAAGTACTTTAAAAACTGAACCCCGCAAGAGCGGGGCAAAGGCGGAGAAGAGGTTTATCTTCTTCGCTTAGTTAAATAAACAATGAATGTGGTCATTCATTGCTAGCCAAAATGGTTACTTATGAGCGGATGGTGGATGCCTTGGGAGATTGAGGCGATGAAGGACGTGGGGTGTCTGCGATAAGCCTCGGGGAGGTGGCTACCAACCTTTGATCCGGGGATTTCCGAATCCGGAAACGGGGCATAGTAAAACTATGTCGACGCTCGGCAACGAGCGTAGCAAACCTGGGGAAGTGAAACATCTCAGTACCCAGAGGAAAAGAAAACGAAGTTTATTGCCTGAGTACCGGCGAGGGAAACGGCAAGAGCCCAAATCGAGCGCATAACTCGTTTATGTGCTTGAGGTTGTAAGGAGATATCGTTTGGGGCATTTGTTATCGATACAAATACTTCAAAGGGAGAATATTTAGGTAAGGTTTTGTTAGTCGAATGTCCCTGGAAAGGGCAACCAAAGAGGGTAATAGTCCCGTAGACGAAAACAACTTTACGCTCCTTGATATTTTTCTTGAGTACGGCGGGAAATGAAAATCCTGCCGGAAGCAAGCCAGACTAACTGGC
>JAUUWJ010000265.1 GCA_030589175.1 Actinomycetes bacterium | reverse complement strand
TAGTTCGGCGTTCGTATGTCGTGATTTAATTCAAGGGAGGGGATTGCCCCTCCCTTTTTTATTTCTCCGAATCACGAAATACGGATTACGAACGCCGATTTATGATTTCTATACTGTCATTTACGGTATAAATTATTTATGCTGAAAATACTCGGGATAGCCGGGAGCTTAAGAAAAGGCTCATATAATAAGGGCGCAATAAGAGCTGCTGCCCAAAACTTACCGCCCGATACGGAAATGGACATTTTCAAGTTAAACGGCATCCCGGTTTTCAATCAAGACATTGAATCTCCTTTGCCTGAGGCTGTCAAAGAATTTAAAGGTAAAATTGTTGCAGCTGATGCGATTTTAATAGCAACTCCGGAATACAACAACTCTATGAGCGGAGTTATAAAAAATGCCGTTGATTGGGGTTCTCGTCCTATGGGAGACAATTCTTGGGATGGGAAACCCGTTGCAATAATGAGTGCTTCTCCAGGAAGACTGGGAGGCGTTAGAGCTCAAATTGCATTACGACAGGCGTTTGTATTTCTTAACATGCACGATTTAAAGCAACCAGAGGTCATCATTTCGGGTGCCATGAAGTTATTTGACGAAAATGGAAACCTCACTGACGAAGATACCAGAAAAAGAATCCGTCAATTGGTCGAAGCTTTAGTCCAATGGACAAGTCGTTTTCACCAAGAATTAAGGCCGGCAGCCTAAAAGTAAAATCTCCAATCTCTAATAAAAAACGTGTTTCGTGATTCGTATTTCGTGGTTCGTATTTCGTGGTTCGTGTTTTTCATAAATGCCGAAACTATGAACGATATCAACTTTTAATTCTTATTTTTTAATTGAATTATTTCGTTTCCAGTTTCTAATTTGAAGTTTTAAGATTGATCGAGATTCTTTGCTACTCTTGTCCAGCACCGAACTTGTTCTGGTGCTGTGGCTCAGAATATTTTGTTTCTCCGAACTACGAACTACGAACCCCGAACTGAATTAATTATTTGATTACCATTTCTCTCCGGAAAGGTACTTTTTCTTTTTCTTCAGCACCAATTTCCAATACGATTTGGGTTCCACCGGGATCGGTGGCCAGTAAAACTCTATTGCTTAGCTCAAGCATTACGCTGAAACCGGCTCCTAAAGTTTGCCTGGTAGAATAACCGGCTAAAAGAGTTGCTTTTGGCAAGGTACTAAAATCAATTCCCGAACCTGAGTCTGAAATTAGGATTTGAGCAATTTTATCCTTTTTAAATACTTGAAATGTTCCGCTACCGGTGTGTTTTACGGCATTGGTTAGGGCTTCATCAGCGGCAAGCACACCTCGGTCAGGTTTTTTTAAAAAAGGCAGCTCATTTAAAGCTTTTAGTAGATTTTCTCTTGAGTCGGCTAATTCTTTATATGAATTTATGGAAAAAGTGTCACTAATCGGTTTTCCCAAATCTTCTTTTAGCTCTTCTTTTGTGAGGATAACTAATTTTCCGCCGGTTACGGCAGAGAGTACGTCAACATAAGCTTTTCTGATTTGGAAATCCTTTAACTTAAGGGATTCTTCAGCTTGTTTGCGCTCAGTAGTATCTCTAAATATCCCCTGGACTAGTTTTTTGCCGGCAATTTCCATAACG
>JAUUWJ010000006.1 GCA_030589175.1 Actinomycetes bacterium | reverse complement strand
TTTTTTTGTCAAAGCTAAGCCAAGAGCTTCATCCATTGTACTTACAAATATTACTTTCAGCTCTTTAGTTACATGCTTTGGAACTTCATCCAAGCCAGCTTTATTCTCAACCGGCAAAACGACAGTTTTAAGACCAGCTCTATGAGCAGCAAGCAGTTTTTCTTTGACTCCGCCTATCGGTAGAACATTTCCTCTAAGTGTTATTTCACCGGTCATACAGACATCTTTTCTGACTTTTCTTTTTGTAAGAGCCGACACCAACGCAGTAGCCATAGTGATCCCGGCTGACGGTCCGTCTTTTGGTATTGCTCCGGCCGGGACATGAATATGAATATCATATTTGCTGTAGAAATCCTCCTTGATTCCCAAAAAACGATAACGGCTTCTAATATAGCTAACACCAGCTTGGGCTGATTCTTGCATAACTTTGCCTAGCTGGCCAGTCAAGGTTAATTTCCCTTTTCCTTTCATAACAGTGGCTTCTACTTTTATGATATCTCCGCCAGCATTTGTCCACGCTAGTCCGGTTGAAACCCCTACCTCATTTTGCTCTTCTGCTACCCCGTACTGAAACTTCGGCGTTCCTAATATCTCTTTTACTTTATGCTCGGTAAGCCTTGTGGAAATTCTCTTACGCTCAACTACAGCCCTGGCTATTCTGCGACAAATCGCACCAATTGAACGTTCAAGCTGTCTGACTCCGGCTTCCCGTGTATATTCTCTTACAATATTTACCAAAGAATCCTTACCGAATGTCAGGTTCTTGGGTTTTAGACCGTGTGCCTTTAGCTGTTTTGGAACTAAGAATAGTTTGGCAATATTGAACTTTTCATCTTCCGTATAGCCCGGAAAATGAATAATTTCCATCCTGTCTTTTAAGGCAGGCGGGATTGTATCTAAAATATTTGCGGTAGTGATAAAAAATAAATCACTTAAATCAAATGGTACTTCCAAATAATGATCGCTAAAACTATAATTTTGCTCAGGATCTAAAACTTCTAATAAAGCCGATGTCGGGTCACCCCTAAAATCAGCCCCTACCTTGTCGATTTCATCCATCATAAATACGGGGTTTGAACTCTTTATTTGATTTATAGATTGGATAATTCGTCCAGGTAATGCACCTACGTAAGTACGGCGATGACCGCGTATCTCGGCTTCATCGCGAATTCCTCCTAAAGAAATCCGGATAAATTTTCGCCCTAAGGCCTTTGCAATTGAGCGACCAATTGACGTCTTGCCAACCCCAGGTGGGCCTACAAAACAAATAATAGGTCCTTTTAAATTTTTTGACAATTTATGTACAGCAAGATGTTCAATTACTCTTTGTTTGACTTTGTCAAGACCATAATGGTCTTCATCCAGTACATTTTGAGCTTCCTTTATGTCCAGCTCTTTCTTGTCTTTTTTGGCCCAAGGTAAATTTATTAGCCAGTCAAGATATGTCCTGATTACCGAACTTTCGGCAGCGGCAGCCGGAGTTTTAGAGAAACGATCTAGTTCTTTAAGCGCTTTTTCTTCCACTTCCTTGGGCATTTTTGCTTTGGTAATTTTAGATCTAAGCTCTTCGCTTTCACTTGTCTCACCGTCTGCATCGCCCAATTCCGATTGAATCGCTTTGAGCTGCTCTCTTAATAAGAACTCTCTTTGTGTACGGCTCATTTGATTTTTCACGCGCGATTGAATTTTTCGCCCTATTTCTAAGATTTTTATTTCTCTTTCCAAAAAGCTGCTGGCTATTTTTAAACGTTTTTTGGGTTCAAGAGCTTCGAGTATTTGCTGTTTTTCATCTGTCTTCAAGTTCAAGTTAAAAATAACATAGTCAGCTAGGCGGCCTGCCTCTTCTATATTCATGGATGCGAGCAATGCTTCTTGCGGAATTGGTTTGCCCAGATTGGCACATTTTTCGAACTGAGCAACCACTGTTCTCATTAGAGCCTCTACCTCTATATCTTTGTTATATACATCCCTTAAAATATCGTATTCGACTTCAAAATATGGCTTTGTTTTGACAAAGCGCTTAATCTTTATTCTGCTAATACCTTCAACTAAAGCCTTAGCCGTTCCGTCTGGTAACTTAAGTTCCTGCATAACATTAGCTACCGTGCCTATTTCATATAAATCTTTTTCTTCGGGACTTTCTGTCTCGGGGACTTTCTGGGCTATTAAAGCAATCGTGTGATTGGCTTTCATAGCATTCTCTAACGCGCTTATCGAATTAGGCCGTCCAACAAACAAAGGCACAACAAGATTTGGAAAGACAACTAAATTTCTCAGCGGTATCATCGGCATTCGTTTTGGCAAAACCGACTTAATTATTCTTTTAGCCACAAACCCTCCTCAAATTCACTTATAGAACTCTCGTTTCAACAACCCTATTGATATTAAAGAATACGAACTTATACGTACTTTATGCCTCATCAAGAACAATACTTTCTTAACTATTTCATCGACTTTTTTCAAAAAGACTTTAGAGAAAAACTAAATTATGAATCTAGCTTTACTTTATGTAGCAAGATAAAATTTATCTTTTTCTAGGAGAAATGAAGAAACCGAATCTATCTATTAGGTATTTTCTATTATAATATTATTTGTGCTTATCTATTTTGCTTAAAACTTTCTACCCGAAAGACGGTGGTCATAGATTAGTCTGAAAATAAGATTGATGTACAAAAACAATATGGAGCCCCAAAGACAATCCCTTAATGCCAATTTAAACGCCCATCGTGGCAAACATCTTGCAGCAAAGACTAGCTTTCATCCTCGAGTAATCCCGTGGTCTGTTGATATGTGGAAAGAGCTAACTGGTCTAGTGATAGTAGCAATATTTACAATAACCTACCTTATTAATCCGATAACAGCTTATGGTAAATCCAATTTATCGGTAAAGCTGAATCAGCTTGTATATGAGTCTTCTGATAATATGACAATCAAAGTTGATATAAACCCAACCCAAAATATTTCGGATTCCAGAGTGACGCTTGTAATCGGAGCCAAAGATGACCCAGTTTATTCTCGTACATTCTTCTTGGGAAATTTGAAAGTAGGAACTAAAAAAAGTATCGAGTTTTCAAAAAATAACGTTACTGATTTTGGCTTAGATTTAGGTAAAACCTCTCTACGGATAATGCTGACGGAAAACCAAAAAACAATCTCAAAATTTAGCACCGAAGTCGGCGTCAAGAAAAAAGACGTCAAAGGAGTCATTAATACAGCTTTAGCGCTTAAGCTGGCCGATAAGCCTCATATCGATTCAGACAAAAATATTACCGATGACTTCACCCAGAAAAGGATACTGCCTAAAATTGAAAAATATTATAAGATTGCATCTAAAAATCGCGGAAAAATCAATTTTATAGTAAGCCCGATGCTAGCTGAAACAATCCAAATTATCGCTAACGGCTACAACTTAAGAGAGACAGATAAACTTAAATTTATGCCAGACTCCAGTCCTTCTTCACTGAAAGCCAAAAGGCTTATAGATATTTATAATAAGCTTTTCATGAAAGGCCAAGCAAATATGATTGCCACTAGCTACAGTCAAATAGATTGCCAAACACTTCTTAATAATGATCTCAAAGATCAAATTGAACAAGGCAAAACTATTCTCGAAAAAATCTTTGGCCTAAGCCACTCTGCGCTCTATATAAACAATTACTGTAATCCGACATCTTCTAAATCTGAAGCCTGGATAATGAATAATGCAACGATGGGATTTAAATATCTTCCGGCAACAACCCCTTTGCTTGGTAGCGAAAACACTCAGGCTTCAACTATGAAAGTGCTCGCTCATCTAACTCAAGCCATAAATGTAAATAACAATTCAATCGTTTTGATTTCAAAAAACGTGCCAAAACCGGAAAATATTACTCATTTACTAAATACGATCAAAAAAATTAAATGGATAAAATTAGTCCCGCTAAAAGACATTGAGAGAAAAACATCAACGAAAAAGATCAAAGAAATCAATAAAAATAGGAAAAACTCTGACCTGGGAAAAGCACGAGCCAATTATGTTTTATTAAAAGAAGTTTTCACAACTGAAAATAAATCTTTTCAAAAAGCTCAAATGTCTATTTATCTAGCCGAAGATGAAAACACTTCAGCAGAACAAGCAAGAATCCTGGCTAAAAAAGCAAAAGAATTGTTAGACGACGAGCTTTCAAAGATAGTGCTAAAGTTAAGCTCTCTCACTTTAACTGGCAGAGATGGTAAACTGCCGATAAAAATCCAAAACGATACTAATTCTAAGTTGAAATTGTCGCTTGTAATAAAATCCAAAGACCTTGATGTAGGAAAAGGAAAAAAGACAATCTTTATAAACCCTAAAGAAAATATGTTAAGCATTCCAGTGAAAGTTCTCAAAAGCGGCCAGCACAAAGTTCTGGTCATACTGAAATCTAAAGATAAAGTAGTAACAAAAAAGTATTTTCTTGTCTCCACACAGCTTCCTTCTGTATTTTGGTATTATGTAGCCGCTATAGCATTATTGTTATTTTTAATTGTCTCAGGAGCATTTTATGTCAGAGCGCGACGCAGCAAACTTCATACCAAAAGCTAAGCTAGGCAAAAAGTCTTTTGCCCAAAATACTCTACTAATGTCTGCGCTGACCAGTATTAGCAGAGTAACAGGCTTCTTAAAATTCACTGCTCTCTCTACGGTATTAGGCACTATCGGCACCAGCCAACTCATTCTCGACTCTTATAATTTAGCTAATATAATCCCAAACTATATATACGAACTGGTTTTAGGCGGTATTTTAAGCTCTATCATTATTCCAATATTCATCGAATATATGGCCAAAAAAGGAGAGAAAGAGGCTTTTAAGATCGCGAGTATCATAATTAATCTAGCGTTTATTATCCTAGGCTCAATCGCCCTCCTGGGAACCTTAGCTCCCTATTACTTCGTAAAAATACAAACTGCTATGTCCGGAAGCCAAGACATAGAAAGAGCAATATTTTTCTTTCGTTTTTTCGCCATACAAATCCTTTTTTACGGGTTGGGAGCAATTGCGACCGGAATCTTGCATTCATACAGGCGCTTTGGCGTACCGACTTTTGCCCCCATACTAAACAACCTTGCCGTAATAATAACAGTTGTGTTCTTCTATGGCCCTAACATAAAAAATAACCCTATATTTGCCCTAACCGCCTTAGCAGTTGGTACAACAGCCGGCGTTTTTCTTCTTTTTCTTGTTCAAATTCCTAGCCTGTTTAAGATAGGTTTTAAATACGTCCCAAGCCTGAATATTAGACATCCGGCCATTATACAAAGTGCAAAGATGGCCTGGCCGCTATTGTTTTATGTTATGGGCAATATTGTCCCTATGTTTGTAGAAATGAACCTCGGCTGGCAGTTCTCAAACGGCGTCACTTCCCTGCAATTTGCCTGGCCGTTTTTTCAACTTCCTTTCGGAATCTTTGCAGTATCAGTTGTAAACGCTTTATTCCCCGCTCTCTCTGAAAACATTGCAAAAGGTAATATAAAAGAATTTAAGAAGCAGATTTCTTTAGGATTAAGAACTATCGGTTTCATTATTTGGCCCGCCTCGATTGGCCTTATTGTGCTAAGCAAGCCTATTACTTCCCTGGCTTATCGACACGGAGGTTTTTCTCAGCAAGCGGCAATTCAAGTAGCTGAAGTACTTAGCTTTTTTGCACTCGGATTATTTTTCTTTGCCGGCTTTTATTTTCTCCTAAGAGCTTTCTATGCGAGGCAAGACACAATAACACCGGCAATAATAAGCATTATAAGCATGATTTTTAATATCGTCTTTGATCTGCTCATAATTGATGTTCTCTCCGTTAAAGGCCTCGCTTTAGGCCGCTCTCTAGCTTATTTTATAAGCTTTGCCCTTATATGGTTTATGTTGAGAAAAAAGGTGGGGCCAATGGAAAAACGAGTCATTATTTCAAACACTAAATTCTTCATAGCCGCCGTTTTTATGGGCCTTGTAGCATTCTTTAGCTTAAAACTTATCGATCCTTTCTTTCTCGGTAAATCTCTATTTGACCGCTTGCTATTATTCGGTATTCCCGCTGCCTTAAGTGTCTCTATCTACTTTTCTTCGATTGTTGTATTTAAAAGCCCCGAAGTCAATCTAGTTAGAGATTTACTGAAAAGACAAAAACGATAATACATCCTTCACTAAGTTCTGCTATATTTATAATATAAATCAATTAGAAACAGTATTTTTTCGTAGCAATGAAAGACTTATACAGAACGGTATTAAAAGTAATAATAGTCGTAATAATTATCGGCGTTATCGTAAATGATTCAGCTGCCTATCTTTTCACGTATTACAACGGACAAGATGAAGCTAAAGAAATAGCCAAAAGCTTTGCTCTTGAATACAGGCAATCAGAGTCTGAAGGAAGCGCTCTAGAGGCCGCAAAAAATACAGCTGCAGCTCGTGACACAGAGCTTATTTCATATAAATTCGATGAAAGTACTGTCCACGTAACAATTAAAACCGACATCGAAAAAACAGTTATAATTAGTAGAGTTGAAGCACTAAAAAAATATAGAAGAGTAAAAGTTTCTGCGAGTGCTGATATAAAAATATGATAAAGAATATCTTAATTTTAGATACAAACGTCCTATTAACCGAGCCGCAAGCTTTATACAAATACCCTAACGCCATCGTAGTTATCCCTCAAACCGTTCTCAAAGAGCTTGATAAGATCAAGATGATAAGGACTGATAAAACCCTTCAGTTCAACGGGCGCCAAGTCTCGCGTAATCTATTTTCGATCTCGGCTGCGGGAGATCTGCAAAAAGGCGTTGCGCTGGAAAACGGCTCAATTATCAAAGTAGCTGATTTTAACACGGACAATATCCCGAAAAATCTTAACGTTAAGCTTAAAGATGATCAGATTTTAGCTTTAGCCAATCAATTCAAGGAAGACAACAAAGATAAAGAAATCACGATAGTTACTAACGATTTGAACATGCTTATCAAGGCTCAATCACTGGACATAAAAATCATGCACCACTCGGGTTTATCAAAGGGCTCTAAAGTTAAACGATTTTTCAGCAATCAAATAGCTACAATCAAAAAGAATCCGATAATGGCCGTGTTTCTCGCTCTAATCTTGGGGGGTATTATCGCAATAATTGTTGTACTCTCAAGTGTTTTTGAAGCTCCGATTAAGGGGCCGCCAGACTTGGTTGCCAGAGTACAGTTATTTGAGGCAAAGGAAAAGCAATACCTAAAATTGCTAGGTAAAGATTCAAATGATCAAAAAGCTCTATTTGGACTAGCTGAACTTTATATAGAAATGGGCCATTATTACAAAGATTCCGAAAACTACAACAAAGCACTGGATTTGCTAGAGCAAAATCATAAAGGAAAAAAACGCAACTTTCGCATTGAAGCATTCATAAGCCGGCTACATTTTTATTTAAGCTTAAATGACGTAGCCTTCTCAGAGCTAAATAAAATCGTAAAAGCAAAATCAGATAAATCATTTGAAGCACTAAATGAACAAGCAAATAAAGCCCATAAATATCAAGAATTTACATTGGCCATCACTTATTTTAAAAAAGCGATAATTATTAAGCCAAAAGATATCAACACTAGGCTTGATTTAGCTAATGCTTATTATGAAAACAAACAAACAGATCAAACAATAAAAGAGCTCCACAAAGCACTTGCAGTAGATGACAAACATGCGATAATATATTACAACCTTGGGCTTGTATATTGGCAAAGCAAGAAAGACTCGAATACGGCAACCGGCTATTTCGAGAAATATTTAGAGCTACAGCCCGAAGGTGACATAGCCAAACAAGCTAAGTCGCACATTGAAACACTTAAAAAAAGTATTAAGTAGGCAACGTGTCAGATAATGCTATAGAAATAACAGATGATAATTTTGAAGAGATTGTTTTAAAGGCAGGTAAACCTGTCTTGGTGGACTTCTGGGCCTCCTGGTGCAACCCTTGCATCATCATGAGCCCAATCGTTGATGAATTGGCTAAAAAAGTTCAACGTGAAGCCGTTGTGGTTAAGCTTAACGTCGATGATAATCCTAAAACTGCCGAAAGTTATGAAGTTATGAGCATTCCTACATTTATCCTTTTTGAAAATGGCGAAGCAAAAAAGTCGGCTTTCGGCTCAATGGATAAGGAAAAACTCTTCGATACATTTCGCAAGTGGCTTGAATAAACAGTTACCAGATATCAGGTTCTAAATAACAGAAACATTTAATTAGAAACCTGGTGTGAAATACTTTTTAGTACGTAACAAAATATTTAGAAACCTTTAGACATTTATTCCCATTCAAATCCTTCCTAGTTTTAGATTTATCCGTTTAACTTAATTATTTTTTGGTAAATCAATCTGGTATCTAGTTTCTGTTCACTGATGCCTAATAAGGAGATAGAATGGGTGAAATTATTCCGCTTAAATATAAATCTTTAGAGGGCCTTTCTGAGCGACAATTGAAAGAGCATCATGATGTTCTTTATGCGGGTTATGTCAAAAAAGTAGATGAAATCAGAAATGCCTTACATGCAGCTTCAAAAGATAATGTTAATACAACTTACGCTGATTTAAGAGAACTAAAATTAGAATTATCTTTCGCTCTAAACGGAGTAAAGCTGCACGAAGCTTATTTCGCCAATATGGGTGGAAACGGCAAAGCTACCGGCGACATACTTAACCTGATTGAATTGGATTGGGGTTCATTTGAGGAATGGCAAAGAAACCTGAAAGCAAGCGCTATGGGAGCCCGGGGCTGGGTCGTAACTGCTTATGATTTGGATGATAACCGCCTTCATAACTTTAGCTGTGACGCTCACAATCAAGGTAACATATGGAATGCAATTGCTTTGGTTATCTTAGATGTGTATGAGCATGCATACTTCATAGATTACGGAACTGATCGCAAAAGCTACTTGGAATCTTTCATGAAAAACTTGGATTTCGATTACGTAAATAGAAAGATAAAAGATTTTGATTTAATGCAGCGAAGGTCGCAGTTTAAAGCCGCTTAAAGTATAGCCCCCTTGACCAACAAATCACAAAATATTTCTGCTATATTCATCTATAGCCAGCTTTACTTGTTTATATGGAAAAAGTAATTATTTCTTGGAGTGGAGGCAAAGATAGCGCTCTTGCTCTAAATGAGATTAGAAAAAGTAATAAATATGAAATTGTCTCTTTGCTTACTACAATAACAGAAGACTACAAACGGGTGAGCATGCATGGCTTTAGAGAAGAGCTACTTGAAGCACAAGCAAGCTCTCTGGATTTGCCGCTCACTAAAATTTTCATTTCGAAAAATACTTCTAATAAGCAATACGAAGAGAACATGAAAAACACGCTTTCTAAACTCTATAAAAACGGAGTTCTCTCAGTCGTTTTCGGAGACATTTTTCTGGAAGACTTGAAAAAGTACAGAGAAGAAAAACTAGCTAAAGTCAAAATGAATGCCTTGTTTCCTATCTGGAAAAGGCAAACTTCAAAACTTGCTCAAGAATTTATTAGCTTGGGATATAAAGCAATCTTAACTTGCGTTGATACAAAATTGCTAGACGGAAAATTTAGCGGCCGCTCTTTTGATAAACAGCTCATTAGTAATTTACCTGCAAATATTGACGCTTGCGGAGAAAACGGAGAGTTTCATTCTTTCGTCTATGATGGCCCTATCTTCTCCAAAGAAATCCCTTTCACCAAAGGAGAGATAGTTTTACGAGAGCAAAGATTTAGTTTCTGTGATTTGCTCGCAAATAATCACTCGTCTGCCTAGTTAAACCCAAACATACCCTTTAAGAGCTTAATTACAATTGTTACTTTAATCCTGGACAAAGTCCATAATTGAGCCCACCGCCGGATTTGAACCGGCGACCTGCTCATTACGAATGAGCCGCTCTGCCAACTGAGCTAGGCGGGCATTTCTGGATATTAGATATTAGACATTAGATTTTAGATGTTGGATCAGCTAATAACTTGTTTAACTTTTGAAGTTTTTGTCTTTCTTATTTCTATCTTTATCGTTTTCATTTTCTTTTTTCTCTTTTGGCTTACTTCTTCTTTTTAGCGTTTTTAGCCCTTCAATCGGAACATCATATTTAAACCCGTCGTCAATTTCTACAACTACAGAACTTCTGGGCATATTGTAATCCACCACTACCCCTTCTCCGTGCTCGGTTTTCACCGCATCTCCCCTTTTCGGTGCTTTACGGTTAAATTCCTTGTACTGTTCATATTCATATCGCAAACAGCACATCAACCGTCCGCAAATACCGGAAATCTTGAAGGGATTTAAAGGCAGGTTCTGCTCTTTGGCAAACTTAATAGAGATCGGTTCAAAATCTTTCAAGAACGTATTGCAACACAAGCCACGCCCACATGAACCAAGGCCGCCTATCATCTTTGCTTCATCGCGAACACCTATTTGCTTTAATTCTATCCGCTTCCTAAAAGCCGAAGCCAAATCTTTTACCAAGTCACGAAAATCAACTCTTGTCTCAGCTGAAAAGTAAAAAATCATCTTGCTTTCGTCAAACAAACATTCAACTTCCACTAGCTTCATGTCTAAACCGTGTTTGGAAATCTTTTCCTGACAAACCTTGCTCGCGTCTTTTTCCAAAGCTTTTAGCTCTTCTCTTTTTTGATGATCTTCTTCTGTAGCTTTTCGGACTACTTTTTTTAGCGAAGAAATTACTTCTGAATCAGAAATATTCTCGGGAGGCATAACGACTTCTGCAAATTCCGTGCCTTGCGAAGTTTCTACAATAACATTATCCCCGGGCAATAAGGTATAATCTCCCGGTTCAAAGTAATGTATTTTTCCTGTTTCTCTAAAAACTACTCCGATAACTTTAGGCATGTTAAACCAACTTAAATTGTTTCTTTTGAGATTCTACAATTATTTCTTCTCTTTTGAAATCTCTAAATCTTTGCAAGTTGTGCGGTTGACTCTAAGAGCAAAGTTTCCAATGCAAGCTGAGAATTAATATTATTCTTTATCATTGTTTTAACTTCGGAAATCTTTTCTACTATACACCAGCTCACACGCACTTCACTATTTTGGCAGTATTCGTCAATTTCGTCAAAAAGATCACTATTTACAATGCTGTCTCTATCAGCAGTTTCTGAAAAAACCACAACATCTCTTAGCCACAGCCACCAAAAATCCAAAGCCTGCAACAATAATTCCTGGCCTTTGACCGAGGCTGCTCGTTTTATTTTCGCCTTCATCTCTTTTGTAAGTTTAGGAGGCAGATCAGCCGGCGCAAAACTAGCGTTATCAATCTCTTTCTCTTGGAATTTCTTAATAGTTGCCAGTAATGATTCAACCAAAAAGCCTATTTGATTCGGATCAGAATTAAGTGCTTTTCGTAAACAATTTAGAGAAACGTTTCTGAGCTCAAATAGCTTTTCCGTTTTCATTAGATCCAAGGCTTTACCAAAAACTCCCTGGCTTAAATTAACGGCCAGTCTGGCCTTCTTGTTGTCATAGCCTTGGTTAAGCAAATACTCTAACAAAACCTCGCGTGAGATGGCCCTAAACTTCACCTGACGGCATCTGGAGATAATAGTGGGCAACACGGCGTTAAGGTTAGAGGTTAGGCTTATAAAAACAGTGCTTTCCTGAGGCTCCTCTAATGTTTTAAGTAAAGCATTTGCCGCCTCTTCCGTTAAACACTCTATATCTTTAATTATCACCACTTTTTTCTCAGCTTGGTTTGCCTTTAAAACTACCCAGTGCTCTAACTCTCTTATTTGCTTGATACTTATAAAATTACCTTGTTTTTTAATAAGCTTGAAATCCGGATGTATCCTTGCCTCAAAACTGCTGCAAATCATGCATTTAAGACAACCGCCTTCAAGGCAGGCAGTAGCTTTTGAAAACTGCAGAGCGGTCTTCATCTTTCCAATTCCCGCCGGACCGCTAAAAAGATAGGCGTGGGCAACCTTGCCACTGTCGATATCATGTTGCAACAAATTTATTGCTTTTTCTTGGCCGAATATACTTTTAAAAACCATTTAACTCTAATAGAAAGATATCACAAGGAAAGTTATTTGACTTTAGCTGTTGCCAGAAGTTTATCAATTTCTTCAATAATTTTTTGGCTTACGATTTCAGGATCGCTTTTCGCATCAATTACTCTGTATCTGTCTTTATACATCTGGGCCAATTCATCATAACCATTCTCTACACGCTGATGAAAATCGAGGCTTTCGCTCTCAATCCTATCAGCCGTCCTATCCTGGCATCTTCTTAAACCCTCTTCGGCGCCTAAGCGTAAAAGAAACGTGATGTCAGGCATCATATCGCTTATAGCCCATTTGTTGCATTCTAAAATAAGATCGAGAGGCAACCCTCTACCGTAGCTTTGGTAGGCAAGAGAAGAGTCAATGTAACGGTCGGAAAGAACAAATTTACCATTTTGAAGAGCCGGCTTTATAACTTTTGAGACTAATTGGGCCCTGCTTGCCGCATAAAAAAGAGCTTCTACCTTATAATCAATATCTTTGTTTTCAATATCGAGTAAAATGTCTCTTAGTTCATCACCGATGAAGGTTCCGCCCGGCTCTCTAGTTACAATTGACGCAAAACCCTTGGAGGCAAGATGTTTTTCAACTTTTTTTATTTGGGTACTTTTACCGGCTCCTTCCAAGCCTTCAAAAGTTATAAAAAGCCCTTTTTTCATTAATTGTTCCAGACCGTTACCATTTTTTCATATTTGGTAATTTGCGACTCGTATTTCGTGTCCATTAATTTCTTAATCTTAATTCTTAATCTTTAATCGAATATATTTCTGCCACTTGAATCAATTGCAACAAATACTGGAAAGTCTACTACGCTTATCTTGTATATTGCTTCTGGCCCTAAATCTTGGTAAGCAACAATTTTAGCTTCTTTAACAAACTTTGACAATAAAGCGGCTGCTCCTCCAACGGTAACAAAATATATTGCTTTGTACTTTTGTATTTTGCTCACGGCTTCTTTTCCCCGCGGTCCTTTTCCTAAAAACCCCTTAGCGCCTAATTCAAGCATTGGCTCAACAAAAGAATCCAAACGCGCACTTGTCGTCGGACCGATGACACCTTCACCACTTTGAAAATCACCACTAGGCCCAGCATAGAAAATAATTTGTCCCTCAAAGTTTATTCCCGCTTCTTTGCTGGCTTCAGGTGATGATAAAAGTCTTTTATGAGCAGCATCTCGCATAACAATCAAATCCCCACTGAGCTCTATCCACTCTCCCGCCTCAAGTGAGCTTAAATTATTATTTCTTTTTCCTACCTCTAATTTTTTCAATTATTACCTCTCTGGTAATTTTCCTTGTTTCTCTAAAAGCATTCAACGAAGCAATAAAAACTATCACTCCTCCACCAAACATAACAATCTCAGAGCTTCGCAAGAAAAAAGTGTAGCCTAATATCTCTACCGTTTGGTCTCCGACAAGCGATGCAACTCCGCTTGTCACCAAAAAAGAAATAATAAGAGCCAGCCGTAAATCTGCCTCAAGAGCGGTAAAAAGCCTGCCCCTTATTAAATCGCTAACCTGTTCATGAAAAATAGTATAAGCGGTGACGTACAAAATTCCCAAAGCGAAACCTGATATCACACTTAAAATTATTGTAACTGTTATTGACGGAAAAATCGCGAAAGCAATTAAACTCAATCCTACGATAGATAAGCTAGAAGAAAAGAGACTTTCTTTACTTATTATGTGAGAGAGCCAACTGCTTGAGATAGCTCCTAT
>JAUUWJ010000247.1 GCA_030589175.1 Actinomycetes bacterium | reverse complement strand
TACAGATTTTGTCTTTGAACTGTTTCCACTAATCTTTAAAGAATAACTTCCTTCTTGAGCAAAGTCAGAGCTTCTACCGTCACCTGCTTCTAAGTTGGAGGGGTTCCAATAGTCAGGAATTGTGTTTGTGTCATCATCTATTTCGAAAGAGGGGTTTTGAATCAAGTTTGACGGAGCTATAGTTACTTCGTAATCTTCGACCTCACCCCACTGGATCTCTCCTGTAGGACTAGCGTCTTCTTCTAAGCCAAAGCCGTTTCCATCATCTGCCCACCAAAGTCTTACTCTCATCCAAGTATTTCCGGACACGGCATCCGGTGGAACGGCTATTGATTGAGTTATTATAGTTGGGACCAATGAGGGATCTACTCCACACCAGGTGATGGCTATATCTGAATATATCCGGTCAAACCGGTCAAGCACTTTTTCTCCGGCGTTAAATACTCCGTTTTGGTCATAATCAATCCAAGCTTCAACGTTAACTTCCTCACTGCAACCAAAATCGGTTGCAAAAGTAGCGCTATAAGTAAAGTCAAAGTTTTGGCCAACTTGCATAGGTGTCCAGGATATACCGTCGTCATAAGTATCAACAGCCGGCGGTGCTATATCAGGACTAATATCCGGGCCTAACCACTCGATAAAACCGTTCGGCCTGTAAATATCCGGAACAATTCCTCTGTGCGAGGCCAAGCCATAAGAGCCGGGGGCATCTGAGTAATCAATTGATTCTCCGGCGAGAATCGTGCTCATACTTTTAGCGCTTTTACTTTTACCATGAATTTGAGTGCTTTTACCGTGAATAAACGATTGATTTTTGGCCATTATAGAACTACTAAAGGAGAACAAAAAAACGAATAATGCTGAAAAAAGAAAAAATGCGAATTTTCTAGAAGACACTTTTACTCACAACCTTATTTGAACTTACTTACTATACTATTCCTAGGCAAAGGAGTAGTCAATTAATTTTGATTAGTGGATTTTAAAAGGGGGATTAATATTGATATGAAATATTATTTGAAAAATTCACTTGGTTTGAAGCTGGCCGCTCGTCTAGTTCTGCCATCAGGAAGAGGTCCTTTCCCAACCGTCGTTTTTAGCCATGGTTTTGACAGCAGCAAAGAAAGCCCTCGAAGTGCTCCTTTAGCTCAAAGGCTAGCGGAAAAAGGAATAGCTTCTTTTCTACTAGATTTTACCGGCCACGGTGAGAGTGAAGGCGGCAAAGCTGAATCGACAATTGAACAGCAAACTGATGATTTGAAAAACGCTTTGGATTTTGTCCAAGATTTAGATAACGTAGACAAAGATATGCTGGCTTTACATGGTTCGAGCTCCGGTGCTCTAGTTGCTCTAAACTTAAGTCTCACCGATAAGAGAGCAAAGACAGCAGTCTTGCGGGCTCCAAGAACTGATGGCTATTTTCCATCGGTAAAAGAACAAGCGCAGAAATTAGAACTATCACTTTTATTTATACAAGGTGAAGCCGACCCTCTGGCGACAGAAACCCGTGATTTTATAAAACATCTAAAAACGGAAGCCGAGCTTGCTATTATCTGTGAGGCCGACCATCTTTTTACGGATCCTCTTCACTTGGAACAAGTTTTTGTCCTTACCTTAAATTGGTTTGAGAAGAAACTTAAACAACGAAAAGCTGCCTAGTAAAAACCCGAGCTTGGGGCTTGGAACTTTGAACTTGGTTAACGAACTTTTAACTCTTAACTAGTATTTTTGTTCATTGTTCATTTTTATTCACATATTACTGTCACGTATCACGTTTTACGTATCACGCTTTACGTTTATCGCTTGACACCTTGTT
>JAUUWJ010000015.1 GCA_030589175.1 Actinomycetes bacterium | reverse complement strand
GTCTTCAGCCAGGCGAGAAAAATTCAAGCCTAAAATTGCCAGGTCGGCTAAAAACTCCAGTAGAAAATCTCGGCTGCTGACAGCGTCTAAGCTGTTTTCAGTAATCTTATGAAAATCCAGCTTCTCGGCTACTAATACGCGGTCAATATTAAAAGTTGTTCCGGCAAGAGCGCCGCTGCCTAAAGGCATAATATCCGTCCGCCTTAAAGCACAACTAAGCCTGTTTTTGTCCCGTTCAAACATAAAAAAATAAGCCATCAGGTAATGCCCGAAAAGAATAGGCTGAGCTTTTTGTAAGTGCGTATAACCAGGCATTATGGTCTCCTGATGAGCTTCAGACATCTTGATAAGCACTTTCTGCAGATCAATAATTAATTTTTGCGTATCTTTTATTTCGTCTTTGATATACATTCGCATATCGGTTAACACCTGATCGTTTCGGCTCCTTGCCGTATGCATCTTGCCGCCAACTGTTCCAATGCGATCGATAAGCTCACGCTCTATTGCCATGTGAATATCTTCATCCGATTCATTAAACTGCAGTTTTCCGCCTTCAAGATCCCTGAAAATCCTATTGAGCCCGCTTTTGATCTCATCAGCTTCTTTATCTGAAATAATCTTTTGCACGGCTAGCATCTTGACATGCTCGATACTTGCCCTGATTTCATAGGGATACAGCCGCAAATCCCAAGGAAAAGAAGCCATAAATTTATCTACTAATTGGTCAGTGCTCTTTGTAAAGCGTCCACTCCAAAGTTTCATTTGCATTCTCCTTGATCACACGAACAAGACCCCGGTTTCATTTTGCCTTTCTTCTTACTCCAAGTCTTGAGTCCCATTCCGTAAATATCAATGAAACCTTTTGCCGCGCTTTCGTCAAAATTGCTGTCTCCTCCATAAGTAGCCAAGTCTTTATCGTATAACGAATTATCCGAAAATCGCCCGACAACCCAAGCATTTCCTTTATAAAACTTCATGCGTATCGTCCCGTGCACTAAATTCTGGGTGTTTTCGATAAAAGCACTCAATCCATCCTTTAGCGGAGAATACCATTGGCCGTTATAAATAAGACGGCTATACTCAGCATCCACCATCTGCTTAAAATTTAAAAGCTGTTTTTCTAACACTAAGCTCTCAAGTTCTGAGTGAGCGGTCAATAAAACCGATGCTGCAGGTTGTTCATAAATCTCACGAGACTTTATGCCTACCAAGCGATCTTCGACCATATCTATCCGGCCAACTCCGTGCTTACCAGCAAAACTGTTTAATTCTTTAACAAGGTCAACAGGTGCCAGTTTTTTCTCATCCAAAGCAGTTGGAACGCCGCCTTTAAATACGATATTTAAATAATCATGTTTTTCTTTTGCAACTTCTGGTGCTTTTGTCCAAGAAAAAGCATCAGCCGGCGGTTCGACCCAAGGATCTTCCAAGACTCCGCATTCGATACTGCGGCCCCAGAGATTCTGGTCGATACTGTAAGGCTTTTTCTTGCTCGCCTCGACTTCAATACCGTGTTTTTTAGCATAATCAAGCTCCTGTGTGCGGCTCATATCCCAATCCCTGACCGGGGCTAAAATTTCCACGTCGGGAGCATGAGCAGTTGCCGCCAGCTCAATCCGTACTTGGTCATTTCCTTTTCCGGTTGAGCCATGAGCTATATAGCTTGCCCCAATTTCTGTCGCTTTACTAGCTAACAATTTTCCGATAAGAGGCCTTGATAAAGCAGTAGCTAAAGCATATTTTCCCTGATATTTAGTATTGGCTTTTAAAGCCGGCCAAACAAAATCGCTAATGAATTCTTTTTTAGCATCGACTAAATAAACTTCCTTTGCGCCTATTTTTAAAGCTTTATTGCCTGCTTCTTTAAGATCGCCGCCTTGCCCCACATCAACCATCAAGGCATAGACTTCATACCCTTTCTCAGTAAGCCATTTAATAACTACGGAGGTATCTAAACCGCCGGAATATGCTAGTACAACTTTTTTATTTTTGGCCATTTTAGCCCTCCTTAAAAGCTTTTAATTTTTTTACTACTGCTCGCGCCGGTACATTTTCCGAGACTAATAGAAAAATGGTATCATCTCCGGCAACCGAGCCCAATACCCCGCTGATTTTCGCTGAATCTATGTAGCGCGCAACCGTCTGGGCTGCGCCGGCTACCGTGCTTACAAGAACGATATTCATGCTAGAATTAATCTTTTTCACAAGCGTCTTAAAAATAGACTTTAATTCGATTTCTTCTGCTAAGACATAGTATCCGGTACCTTTCTTCTGCAATCCCACCTCAGAAACATCCCTTGAAACTGTTGCCTGAGTTACTTGAAGTCCCTGAGATTCAAGATAATTAAGCAACTCTTCCTGTGTGCGAACTTCTTTATGCTTAATGAACTCCTTTATCAGATTAATCCTTTCTTGCTTAGAGGATGTTTTCATGCTCAACTCCTATTAAGCCGACAAGTAAAGCCTTTTGCGTATACAACCTGTTTTCAGCTTGATCAAAAATAACGCTTTGTTTGCTATCGATGACATCAGCAGTTATCTCTTCTCCTCTGTGAGCAGGCAAGCAATGCATTACAATAGCATCATCTTTTGCCTTAGAGACCAATTCTTTGTTTATCTGATACGGCTTAAACAAAGTAAGATGTTTGTCTTCGTCTTCCTCGCCCATTGAAACCCAGACATCCGTATACAAAACATCGGCTTTAGATGCCGCTTTGGCCGAGTCATTGAAAACTTCAATTTTACCTTCGCCTTCCATGTGTTCGGTCAATTTAACAACATCCTTGCTTGGTTCAAACCCTTTCGGTGTAGCAATTTTCATATTGATTCCGCACTTCTTGGCCGCAATCATCAAAGAGTGGCAAACATTGTTTCCATCTCCAAAATAAGCCAAGTTTATTCCGCCTAAACGTTCCTTATGCTCTTGAACTGTTAATAGATCAGCGAGCGCCTGGCAAGGATGGTATAGATCGGTTAAAGCATTAACTACCGGTATCGAAGCATGCTTGGCCAATTCTTGTGCCTCTTCATGCGCATGGGTACGAATTACAATAAGATCCGTGTAACTTGACAACACTTTCGCCGTGTCTGAAATTGTCTCCCCCCTCTTAATTTGAAGATCGCTCGAATGCAAATAAATCGGATTGCCTCCCAACTGAAATATGCCGGCTTCAAAAGAAACTCGTGTCCTTGTTGAGGGCTTGTTAAATATTAGCGCTACCGTCTTTCCTTCGATGTCATAGCGCTTTTTGTTTTTCCCTTCTTTTTTCAACTCTGAAGACAAACTTAGTATTTTATAAACTTCATCTTTTGTCAGCTCAGTAAAATCAAGAAAATCTTTAGTTTCTAGAAACGCCATAACTACAACTCCTCCAAAACATTTTTTAAGGTCTTTACTGCATTTTGGCAATCCTTCTTGCTAATAATTAAAGGCGGCAGAAACCTGATTATGCTCTCACCTATATTATTGATTATCAGACCTTTTTCTAAGCTTTTCTTTACTACTTTGGCTGCTACTTCTTCTTTGAGTTGTAAACCTATCATAAGACCGCATCCCCTGATATCAGTTATGTGCCCGGATAATTCATCTTGCACCAACTCGCTTAAGTATTTGCCCATTTGAGCAGCCTTTTTGTGTAGCTCTTTTTTCTTCATAATATCGAGAACTTTGAGCGCTACTGTGCTAACTACTGGTCCACCACCAAAAGTCGAGCCATGGTCTCCTTTTTTAAATGAAGATGCTACTTTGTTACTGGCAATAGCCGCTCCTATAGGTAGACCGTTTCCTAAAGCCTTAGCGACTGTTAGAATGTCCGGCTTTATCCCGTAATTTTGATAAGCAAAAAACTTTCCCGTTCGGCAAAGCCCAGTTTGTACTTCATCAAGAATTAGGAGCATTCCTTTTTTACGACAAAGCTCGGCTACTTCTTTTAAGTACTTCTTATCGGCACAATACACGCCGCCTTCTCCTTGAATAACTTCAAGCATCACTCCTGTGGTAGATTTATTCACCGCTTTTTTCAGCGCAGCAATATCATTGTATTTCACATGCTTAAACCCGGGAGGTAAAGGCTCGTATGGCTTTTGTTTCTCAACTTGCCCACTCGCCGCTACCATTTTTAGCGTACGGCCGTGAAACGAGTTGTAAGCCGTAATAATCTCAGGTTTTGCTGTCCCGTTTATTTTGGCCCATCGTCTGAGAAGTTTTACCGCTGCTTCATTTGCTTCCGCTCCGCTATTTGCAAAGAATACCCGTCCGTTTTTAAGGGAGACACCGATAAGCTTCTCACCCAAAAGAGCTTGCGGTTTTGTATAAATCAAATTCGATACATGAGTTAATTTATCAAGCTGTCCTTTAGCGACATCGATAATCGCTTTTGGGGAATGGCCAAGATTTACAACGCCTAAGCCGCTAATAAAGTCCAAGTATTTGCGCCCTTTATCATCATAGATGTACACTCCGTTGCCTTTGACAAATACGACCGGTAAACGGGCATAAGTATTCATATGGTATTTTTTGTCTAATTCAATAATCTTGTTCATTTTTACTCATTCATGATTCATTAATTTTTTGATTTTTAATTTCTAATTCTGCCTAGCAAAGCTAGGCAGTAATCATCGTTCCGATTCCCTCATCGGTAAAAATCTCCAGCAGTAGAGCATGTTTTATTGTTCCGTTAAGTATATGGGCACGGTGCACTCCGTTTTCCAATGCCCGCATCGAGCTCAATACTTTTGGCAACATACCTTTCATAACAGATTTTTTATCAATAAGCTGTTTGCTATCATTGTAATCAAGTGCCGAGATTAGCGATTTATCATCTCCTAGATTGCCGTAAATCCCATCTACATTTGTCAAAAATATTATCTTTTCGCAGCCAAGAGCCGCTGCTAAAGCACTTGCCACTGAATCAGCGTTGATATTATAACTGTTACCGTTTGCATCTTTTCCTATAGAGGCTATCACCGGTATTTTTTCTTCTTTAACTATGTCCTCTATAACCGAAGTCTTTATGTCCTTTACCGTACCGACAAAGCCGAGGTCTACTGTCGGATGTTTCATTTTTTCTGCCGTAATTAATTCAGAGTCATCTCCAACCACAGAAGTCGCTAATTCTCCATGAATGTTAATATTTCCGGTAATTTCTTTATTTATCTTAGAGACTAAGACTCGCTTTACAATTTTCATTGTTTTTGCATCCGTTACCCGAAGACCGTCGACAAACTTCGGTTCCAGCCCGTGTTCTTTCATGTACTGGCTTATTTCGGGCCCACCGCCATGGACGACTATCGGATAAAGACCAACATAGCGCATCATCACCAAATCGTTGGCAATTGATCGTTCCATTTCCTGGTCCTGCATCGCCTTGCCGCCAAACTTGATAAGAACTTTGCGCCCCCTATATTCTTTGATATAAGGCAAAGCCTGCATTAATATTTTTGCTTTTTCTATCGCTTTTTCCATGCTATTAATTCCTGTCCACTCAACCGATACCCAATACCCTGAACCCGGGACCCTCGACTAAGTTCTATGCTCCGCATTTATTTTTATGTATTCACTCGTCAAATCTGTAGTCTTATAGCTTGCTTTACCTTTTCCTTGTTTTAAGTCCAGCTCAACTTTTATGTTGTACTTTTGCATAATCGGCTTAAGTTTTCTCTTGTCAACTTTTACCGCAACTCCGCCTTTTACCAGCTCAAGTCCATTAAACTTTAAAGAAACTTTTTGCGGATCAAATTCTGCTCCACTATAACCAGCCGCCGCCAATATTCGGCCCCAGTTCGCTCTCTCGCCAAAGAATGCCGTTTTTACAAGATTTGAATTTGCAATAGCATAAGCCGCCATATTGGCTTCTTCATCATTATTTGCTCCTTTTACTTTTATTTCCAAAAGCTTGGAAGCGCCTTCGCCGTCTTTTACTATCTGCTTTGCTAGAGATGAGAAAACGGTTTCAAATGCTTTAGCCACAGTCTTCAAGTTCTTATCTTGCGGCCCTATTTTTTTGTTTCCAGCAATAGAATTTGCACATATAACAACCATGTCATTTGTCGAGGTATCGCCATCGACTGTTATTGAGTTAAAGGTTTTCTCGTTTATTTCAGGCAAAATCTTATATAAAGTTTTCTGGCTTATGCGAAGGTCGGTGAATATAAAAGCAAGCATTGTCGCTTCATTAATCATCATCTTCGGAGCAATCATACCGCTGCCTTTAGCTATCCCGCTTAGAGTTATAAGCTTTCCGTCAAGATCGAATTGGACAGAAACTTGTTTTGTAGCTTTATCAGTTGTCATTATCGCTTGAGCAACGTCGGCTCCTTTAGCGAAGCTAAGTTCTTTTGCCACTTTCTTTATGCTATCTTCAACCTTTTTCATCGGAAGTTTCTCGCCTATCAAACCAGTGGAAGCAACTAAGACTGACTTTTCATCAATACCAAGACTCTTTGCCGTAGTTTGCGCCATTTTTGTAGCATCCTTAAGTCCTTTTTTGCCTGTTGCCGCATTAGCATTGCCGCTATTAACAACAATAGCTTGAGGCATCATCGCTTTTTGGTGCTCCTTGCTTACTTGAACCGGAGCGGCTTGTACTTTGTTAGTAGTAAAAAATACCGCTGATTTACAAGGTTGATCTGAAAACATGAGACCTAAATCCTTGCCGTTTGTCTTAATCCCGACAATAGCGGCACCGAACTTAAAGCCTTTTGGTGCTATAAAACGATTAAAGACTTCCATAATCCTCCTTAAATAATTTTATTTTTATTTATTAACCTATCAAACCTAATTTTTGATCCCAGCCCATCGCCAAATTCATATTTTGAATAGCTTGGCCGGAAGCTCCTTTAACTAAATTATCAATAATTGAAATTATATACAGGCGCTTGGGGTTTTTGTCATAGTCCAAGCCTATTATGCAATTATTTGTATTTACAACACTTGCCATATCAAGCTTATTTCCTTGTACTTGCTCAATTTTAATAAACGGTTGTCCTTTATAATAGTTTTTATAGATATCCACTAACTGTTCATAAGAATCCATCTCACATTTTGCAACTATAGTCGTATGCATTCCTTGAAACACATCGCTTAGCACATGCGGACTAAAGGCAAATAGTTCAAACTGCTCACCTTTTAGTTTTGATGCAATATATTCCATCTCACCTATATGCTGATGATTGTAAGGATCTTCATATGAAAATGCATTTTCTTTTTCTTCAGCAAATTCATTCGCCTTTTTCCGCCCTGCGCCTGAGCGTCCAGAGAGTGAAAAAACAGTTACATCCTCTAAATCAACTTTCCCTTCCAATAAAGGTACAATTGCCAATAAAAAAGATGTAGGATAGCAACCCGGATTAGCAATGAAATTTGCCTTCTTAATTTCCTCAGCAAAAACTTCGCTCAAGCCATAGGTAGCTGGTGTCAGCTCCTTTGCTTCATGCTCAAAGCCATACCATTTTTTGAAACTATCAGCCGGTGTCCTGAAATCAGCCCCAAGATCAACAACCAATTCAACTTCCGATACAAGAGAAGGCAAAATAGACATAGACTTGCTATGCGGCAGACAGGAGAAAACAATGTCACATTTTTTAACCTTATCGATATCCAAAGGTTCGTACTTAAGATCCAGGCCAGCAACCGGTTTGCCAGCATAAGTATTCGACGTCGCTAAAGCTACCTCCGCTTTCGGATGGTTGCTCAGTACTTCGATAAGTTTTTCTCCCGTAAGGCTTGTTGCCCCAATAATCGCTACTTTTTTCATAATAGTTGCTATTATAACATAAAATGCATAAATGTAAACTTATATACATATATATCGTATATTATATCAATAACTTTAATCTGATTGCTATATAAGTGTATAGTTATCTAATACTGCTCCTAAGAAGTGGGCGTTTATCTGCCAGCTTATTGTCCACTCAACTAAATCGTGCTTAAATAACCGTATGCTCAAAAGAAGTATGCCCAAAATCTTTAAGAATCATTATTTCATCGCATTCATAATACTTGTTGCAGCTTTAATGGTAGCATTTAGCAATATTGTTTTCTTGGGAAAAACTCTTACAACTTCTTCCCTAACCGTAGGTACGACAAGAAACGGCCCTTACCTTTACGATAAAGACAAACCACTCTTGCCAATAACCGATGGCGGTGCATCCGCCTGGCATTTTGAGCCGGCAATACAGCTTAACAACCAAGCCATTAAGAAATGGGAACTTCCCCTTTGGAATCCTTATAATGGAGCCGGCCAGCCGCTGGCTGCTGATATGCAATCGTCAAGTTTTTCTCCTTTAACATTGCCTCTAAATCTAAGCCCGACACCTGTCGTATGGGATATTTTCCTCTTACTAAGACTTCTTATTGCCGGATTATTAACATTTGCCTTCCTAAGATTAATAAATATAAAGACGGTAGGCGCAATAGCCGGAGCAGTAACTTTTATGCTCAGCGGCTATCTTATGTTCTTCATAAACATGGCTCATTTAAATGTAGAAATACTAGTGCCTCTAATGCTCATATCAGTAGAGTTTATCCACCGAAAGATTAATCCGTTGTCTATTTTTCTTTTGATATTTACATCAGCCCTGGTAGCACTAGGGGGTATGCCCGAAGCTGCCATGCTAAATTTCAGCTTCGCTTTCACATATTTTGTCTACCGCTCATTTCAAGGATATAAAGAAGATAAAAAAGGCCTACAGGTATTAACAAGAAGCACTTACTTCCTTTTCGGAATAATTGCCGGCTTGATGATCTCAAGCATCGGCTGGTTGCCCTTTGTAGAATACTCCCGCATCTTTTGGTCAAATCACATGGAAGCAAATAAGGGAATCATCTCTCTGGATCCCCGTCATTTCATTCAATACTTATCACCTGTGTTCATCGGCGTTAGAAATGCTACGTATGTCGGCGTTATTCCTCTTTTTTTAAGCATCGTCACCAAAAAAGAACACAAACAGAAATGGTTTTTTGCTATAGCCGCTTTAATAATCGGCTTAAAATTATTCGGAATCGGCGTAAATTGGCTGGGCTACCTCCCGATTATAAATAGAGTATTTCTCTTTAAGTACGGCCAAGTTCTATTTGCGATTTCCATATCCGTGCTTACCGCCATGGCAATTGATGGCGGCCTTAAAACAAGCCTTTGGCGAGTCATTCTTTTAGTCCCTGTTTGGCTTGGCGCCCTATATTACTTCCTTACAAATGCCGCTAAACTTTTCAACGTAAAGCAACTCAGATTAGACCACTATGCTTCTTTAAGCGTGAAATGGGCTCTGCTCTTCCTGGCTATTTGCATCCTTTTAGTGCTTATCCCCAGACTATTTAAGAAGATTAAAGTAAGCTATATTGCCATAGCTACGACTTTATTGATCTTCCTTGAGCTTTGGGCGCATATCCCCTCCGGTAGAGCTGTCCGCCACGATCCGTATATTGCGCCTCCTTTTGTAAAATATTTGCAAAAGCAAAAGGGAGAGTTCAGAACCCATGCCCTTCATGC
>JAUUWJ010000172.1 GCA_030589175.1 Actinomycetes bacterium | reverse complement strand
CTAAGCGGAGTTGCTTTATTTGTCATCGCCTATCAAACGGGACGGATGGACATTGCGGATTCGCTTGCTGTTTTAGTCGGCAGTTTGTTAGGTTTTTTGAGGTACAATTTCCATCCGGCAAAGATATTTATGGGAGACTCGGGAAGTATGTTTTTAGGTTATTTTATCGGAGCTATTACCATTCAAAGTGCGGCAAAGAGCGCGGCAATGATTTCCTTACTTGTACCGCTCGTCATAATGGGCATTCCTGTATTTGATGCTGCTTATGCCATTTTCAGGCGTTTTATTAACAGGCGGCCGCTGACAAGGGCCGATAAAGAGCATATTCATCACATCCTATTGCACAAAGGCTTATCACATAAAAGTACGGTTTTATTGATGTACGGGTGGACTTTGGTTTTAAGTATAATTGGCCTAGCATTATCACTCAGAATTGACATTTTTTGGAACTATAGGGTAATAATACTTGTCATGCTTTTGCCGACAAGTTTCTTTCTAGCTTATTATTCCGGCTTATTTGACTGGCTGGTGAAGGCGAAAGATAAAGAGGTGGATAGTGGAAGTGAATAGTGATTTAGTGATTGGTGAGCGATTTAATAACAAACAACGAAATTATGAATGAATTTCATATAGAGGGAGGTTATCCTCTCTCAGGGACAATCAAAGTGAGCGGGGCCAAGAATGCTGCTCTTAAGCTTATGGCAGCTTCTTTGCTGACCGATGAAGAGGTTTTATTAGGAAACGTGCCTCTTATTGAAGATGTCTTCATAATGGCTGATGTGCTCAGAAGCCTCGGCGCTTTTGTAGAAATCGGCAAAAATACCGTTTTGATAAAAGCTAATGATTTAAATAATTGTACGGCCCCTTATAACTTGGTCAATAAGATGAGAGCATCGATATTAGTAATGGGGCCTTTGTTAGCCAAGATTGGGCGTACCAAAGTAGCTATGCCAGGCGGCTGTAAAATAGGATTGCGTAAGATTGATTTTCATATCAAAGGATTGGAAGCTTTAGGGGCTGAAATTAGCCTAGAGCATGGTTTTATCGATGCAAAGTCGAAACAGCTGAAAGGTAGCAGTATCCAACTGGATTTTCCAAGCGTTGGAGCAACTGAGAACTTATTAATGGCTGCGGTGCTTGCCGAAGGAGTTACCGAAGTAAAAAATGCCGCCAGAGAACCCGAACTTGTTGATTTGGCGAACTTCTTGAATCATTTGGGAGCTAAAATAGAAGGTGCCGGTACCAGTAATTTAAAGATTCAAGGAGTTAAAAAACTTGGGGGCGGTAAATATAGTATTATTGCCGATAGGATTGAAGCAGGAACTTTTTTAGTGGCAGGGGCTTTAGCGGGTAAGGACTTAATAATAAGTGACTTTAAGCCACAGACTCTCTCGATTGTTATAGAAAAGCTAAACGAAGTCGGGGTATCTCTTCAAGTTGAAACGGATAGTGTTAAGGTTTCAAAAGCACAATCAATAATCTCTTCAAACATTGTAACTCTACCTTATCCGGGTTTTCCTACAGATTTACAAGGTTTTTTTATGACGCTTCTTAGCCTTTCAAACGGCCAAAGTATAATTACGGAAAATGTTTTCGAGAATCGCTTCTTACTGGCTAAAGAGCTAAATAAAATGGGAGCAAAAATCCGGATAAACGGACATAGAGCACTTGTTAACGGTGTGAAGAGCTTGAAAGGCAATCTGGTGGAGTCACCTGATCTTCGAGGAGGGGCCGCGCTAGTTGTCGCAAGTCTTGTAGCCGAAGGTGAAACGAGAGTTTTAAACATAGATCATATCGATCGCGGTTATGAAAACCTATCCGAAAAATTTAATAATATCGGTGCTCAGATTAAAAGAATTGACCGGAAAGAAAAAAAGAACAATAAATATTCACAAACATTGAATCAATCTTTTCTGGAAAGAGTATCAGAGTAGAATTTTACTTATCTAAAATTCGCTTTCTACACCTTTTTGATGGCAAACAGAAGGTCGGCTTCAACGGCAAGCTCACCGTTGACATAAGTACTAGCTTTAGCTTTACCGATAGGTCCCTTTATTTTTGTTACTTCGCCTTCGAGCTTTAGCGTATCGCCGGGCTTTAGCTCTTTCTTAAATCGAACGGAGTTAATACCGGCAAATAAGACTGTTTTTCCTTTGTTCTCCGGCAAGGAAAGCATAACTACTGCTCCTAGTTGAGCCATTGATTCTACGGCAAGAACACCAGGAAGTACGGGATAATCCGGAAAGTGGCCTTTAAAGACTTCAAAATCTTCATGCAATTTCCATTCACCTTGGGCTGTTTTGCCCGGCTCAAGAGAGCTAACTTTATCCAAGAATAAAAATGGATTTCTGTGCGGTATTATTTGTTTGATTTGTTCTTTATCCAGATCCATAAAAGCTTTTTAAGGCATGCTTAGCTATTTCTAGTAAGAAAGCTAATTCCTTGATAACTTAAGATATCTAAATTATACTGTAATTTAGCTAAGTTTCAATTTAGAGCTTTGATTACAGCACTTATACGTTGCAAAGAGAGTAGTAATGAAACGCATAGTTTTCTTAGTAATTCTAACTTTAATTATTGCCCTAACCTGGGCATCTGTCGCTTATCTGAAAAGGGCGAAAAACATTTCAATAAATCTTTCCGAGATTGAAAAAGTTAAAGAAGCTGAAGCGAAACTTTTTCTTAAGGGCTCCTGGGGCACATCAGAGGGCCAGTTTGGAATGAAAAACGAAGATTGGGTGCCCGGTCCGATGAGCTTGGCTACAGGGCCCAACAATCACCTCTATATGCTTGATCAGGAAAACAAGCGTGTTCAACGATTTTCCGAAAACGGCAGATTACTAAAAGTAATAAATATAGACAATACAAAATATGAAGAC
>JAUUWJ010000206.1 GCA_030589175.1 Actinomycetes bacterium | reverse complement strand
TTCGATGCGACACTGGATATTCAAATCATCAAAGATTTGCTTAGCATTATCAATATCTTTTTTGTTAACCGATACTATTAATTCTTTCTTGTCACTTTTTATGATGCTTACTGCTTCATTTGTAAGTTCTTTCAGTATGTTTCTTGATGAATTTGAATCTTGCATTTGTACTTTTATTGTTTCTGTAATTTTGTCGAACAAAGATTTGATCATTTCTTCTTTTTTTTCAATAACAACTTTGTTTACGGAGAAATTGGCAACCTTAAATACCTTAGAGCGTTCTAAGTTTAACTTTGTATCGGCTTCCTCTATTAATTCCTGTTCTAAGAAAGCCGCTGCATCTTCTGCATCCTTATTAACTTGTTTCGCCTGCACCCTGGCATCAGAAAGAATTTTCTTACAAACTTCTTTTCCCTCCTCTTCCAGGGCAGCAAGCATTTCATTAATTGGCATATTCTTTACACCTTAAATTCAATATTACTTCAAAGTTGTGACAATCATCGCCGCAACTACAAATCCCAAAACTACAATAATCTCAGGAAGAGCTTGTAAGGCGACAATCATACCCGCTGACTCCGGTTTTTCTGCTATAGCTCCAGCTCCGGCAGTCCCGATTCTAGCTTGCGCATACGCGGTTGCCCAAGCTGAAAAAACAATAGATACCGAAGCGGCAATTGCTTTCCAAGCAACTGGATCCAGATTCATATTTTCACCTCCTCGCCTTAAAGGGTTTATAAGTCTTTCCGCCCGACTCATAGAACTTTCCAAATCCTTCCAGTACATTTAGCCGGATTGCATGAATTGTCGGACTGAAAGTATGAACTACTATATTTATGGAATGGAGCATAACAGCAAGAGCTATGCCGATTACTAAGCCCGCTGCCCCCATTTCGGCAAATTTAAAAGCCAGTTCATTGGATACAGCACCCAGAATAGCTCCGGCCAGTCCAATTGCCATAAGTCGTAGGTAAGAAAAAAGGTTTCCAATTAAGCCGAAAATATGTTCCATAGCACCAAACGGACCGGCTCCGTAGCCGACGGCTATGATTCCTATAAAGATGATAATGTATGAAGGAGCTGATAGAAAAGAAGCGCCTTTACCGGCCATAATAATTCCTATTGCTGCAAACAAAATAGCGAGAAGCCCTATCTTTTCAATCATGTGTTTCTGACTTTTTTCCTTAAGGGCGTTTACAATTCCAAGAGAAATACTTATTACAAGATGAATAAATCCTAATCCTATAGTTAATACAATGAAATCCATAATTCGGCCATCAATCGTTATATCACGGTGATAGGGCCATTTTAAAATACCCAGTTTTAACAAATACGGGTGATGGTGGTAAGCTTCTGCTCCTCCTTTAAGCGGATAGAATACATAATGCTCGAGTAAACTACCGAATGCTTCACCATAAAGTATGCCAAAGAAAATAGCTGCAGCTCCGGCAATTTGAAAGATTGACGTACTAGCCCAGATCATGTCATTTTGTGTGGCAAATTTTTTCTTAAGAAATGTTGACATTAAAAGCACTATTAAGCCATATCCTATATCTCCGAGAATATAGCCAAAAAACAAAGGGAAAAATATAGCTAAAAACTTAGTCGGGTCTACCGTACCGTAGCGAGGAGGTTGCCAAACTTTAAGTATCAACTCAAAAGGCTTTGCCCAAGTCGGATTTTCAATTACTATCGGAGCATTTTCGAGTTCATGAGGACTAAGCTCCAATTGCTTTACTAAAATCCGGTTTCCGAAATTGCGCTGGAGCTCTTTTTGGGTATTCTTAAGCTTTTTATAAGGCAGCCATCCCTGCATAACAAATGTATAGTCAGTTTCGCCCATGGTAGGTATTTTTTTTATTTCTTCTACTTTATTGTTCATTGCCGTTGTTAAATCATGGAGTTTGTAGTACCACTCCTCTGACATTTTGTTTAGCTGTTTCCCGAAATCCTTTATTTCTTTGGGCATAGAAACTTTTTTGTTGTCTATTTCATCAAGAACTTTATCAATAGATAAGTCTTTTAGTGAGGACGGAAGCCTAATTTCACTTACTTTATCCGTTAAAAAATTGTGGATTTTCTTAGAATATTTGTTATTAAAAACAATAATCGCAGCCGTAGTTTCTTCGTCGATAGGTGTAGATATTAATTCGTGCTTGCCGTTGGTTATCTTTCCAATTTCAGTGTTAATTATGTTGATAGTGTCTCTGAAATCTCCTTCGAGCAAAAAAGCAACTGTCTCAGAACCTTCAAGCGTAACTATCTTCTTTGCCAGAGGATGTATTTTTTTCATCACATCCTGGTATCTGTCAAGCTGGGCGAGTTCAAACTCCATATCGGTTTTCTTATTGGCAATGGAACGAGCTTTTTCTTCAAGTTGACCAACTAATTTTTCTGCTTCTTT
>JAUUWJ010000223.1 GCA_030589175.1 Actinomycetes bacterium | reverse complement strand
TTTATGTTCTTTATTTTTCCTTTAGTTTGAGATTTTGGAATCGCCCCTAATAACTTATACTCTTTTTCGATTCTCTTTTCCAAACTTTCTTTGAGCTTAATCCCGTTATTATCGAAGAATTTTATACCATTGTACTCGTTTGGATTATGAGATGCCGATACTACAACTCCCATCGAAGCGCCTAGCTCTTTTACTAAATACGATATGGCAGGAGTTGGTAACACACCGCAGGACTTTACATCTACTCCATTGCTCGAAAATCCTTCAATCAGAGATTCTTCCAGCCACTCGCCGGAGTCTCTTGTATCTCTACCGATTACTATGGTGCCAGTATCGCCTAGTATCTCTTTCGCTGTTACAAAACCTAACTTAATAGCTAAACCCGGCGTTAAATCTTTGTTTGCAATTCCTCTTATCCCGTCTGTTCCAAAAATAATCAGTTTAATCTACTCCCTACTAAAGAAATCAATGGCTATAATAGCACAAATCACTGGTTAATATTAAGATTTAACATTGCTTTTGCCTAGGAAGTAAATTAGCCCTTTTTCCCACACATCGGCCCGGCCCAGCACCTTTTATTTAAAGTTTTGCTTAATATACATAAAAACGATTTATATCAAAACATACGTAAGCAATAAAACTTAGGAATTTGTTAAGGTGCTGAGTTCACCCCAATGGGCGCTTAGTTGATACACAGGCTTACTTGTGGGGCTCCATGTTTATCAAATAGATGTAGCGTATTGTTTTTCAACAAAAGGGCTGGTCATTAAAGCGTTCAGAGCATAATAATCCGGCCTGAAGCTGGCAAAAGCTCCTATTTCATTATCGCCATTGATTTTGTACACCAAATGATCGCTATATATATTTGCCAAACAGTTGAAACTATCCTCTATTGGTTCTATTTTCCCGGCTCCAATGTCCTGGATACCTGTTGCAAGCACTGCTTGACGAACGCCTTTTTTCTTTCTTGTTTCCAATACTTCCACTTTCAGGGTAAAGCAATCAGTAAAGTTATCGACTATTTTTTCGTAGTTTTTGGTATCTTGGCCTAAAAGAATCGCTTCTCCTATCCTTAGCTGGTTTACTTCTTTCGGCAGTTTCCCATTAATGGCTAGCGGAAGAACACTTGTGTTGCCTCCACTTATAATACAATTTTTGGGCAAAGATATATTTTTTATAATCTTAATAAACGCTTCAATCCTGGCAATAGGGTTACTACCATTTTGACAATCAGTGTTCGTTGCTAAACCGTAAAGATATAAGTTTTTATAGCCTTTTATTAACTTTATTGCATTCGGAAGTTCTTCCCTGTTAAATCCGTCACGGCCAAAACCCGTTTCCACCATTAATATTAAGCCAATAATTTTGCTGTTTTTAAAACTCAATTCTCCTAGTTCTATTATTGAAAAAATATTTGAAATCAATACATAATCAAAAACATTTTCAGAGCTTGTTTGATTTCTTAAATGTCTTAACAATATCTTTTTGACCGGCAAGCCCTTGAATTGCTCTAAATTTTTGATATGAGGGTCAGCTAAAACTTGTGCTCCGCCTTCTACCATTGCTTTAGCAACCCTCCTGTCACCTCTACATCCTTTTGTGACTACTGCTAACTCAATGCCTAATAAAGCGTTTTTCACATTTTCAGTATTCTTTTTTATCTTTTCCAAATTGATCTCTAAAACAGCCATTTATCTATTTTTAATTTAAACTTAATGTGAAAAATATTAAAGTTTTTTGCTCGAGTACCGATATTCATACTAAATAGAGAGTAGCTATGAGTTCAGATACAGTAAAAGCATTAATTTATACAGATAAGTTCAAAATTGAAGGCTCTATACATCTGGTGTTTAAAGATTCATATAGAGGAAGGCTTTCTGATCACCTAAACTCGGATAGAGCACCTACTTTCCTGCCGGTAACCGACGCTAAAGTCTACAAGTTTGACGGCAAAGAACCTATTTTTGAACCTGCTTGCATAATCTTAAACACAAAGCAAATAGAAGCTATAATTGAACTGAGCGAAACATAGTTTTTATTTTTCCTCGCTAAAATTACCAAAAGCTCTAATTCTTTCCCACCTTTTCTTTTTTACAT
>JAUUWJ010000254.1 GCA_030589175.1 Actinomycetes bacterium | reverse complement strand
CAGTTGATTTTAGCTATATTGAGTCGATATATCCGGACTTTAATAAATACAAAAACGAAACAATAAGCATACCGACAAAACGAGGATGTCCGTTCAGGTGTCTTTACTGCATATACAACTACATAGAAGGCAAAAATGTTCGATATCGTAATCCCGCAGTCATAGGCCAAGAAGTAGAGACCCTAAACAAAAAATACGGCATACAAGATATATGGTTTTGTGATTCACAATTTTTCCCCGAACCAAAAAATTATGATATTTGCGAAGCGACTCTAGATGAACTAATAAATCGTAAACTTGATATTAACTGGACCGGATACTTAAGAATAGAGCGTATTAACAAAAATATCGCAAAAAAAATGCTTTTATCGGGAATAAGAGACTTTGAGATATCGATGAACACGGGATCGCAAAAGGTAATTAATGCGTTGAAACTCGGGTACAAAATCGAGCAATTATTCGATGCCTGTAAAATGCTAAAAGAAGTCGGCTTCAAAGACCGTAAAATTCATTTAAACCTTTCTCTAAATGCGCCGGGTGAAACTAAAGAAACTTTGCTAGAAACAATAAGCTCAGTCAAAAAAATCAGAAGTATCCTAGGAGAAAAAGACGTCGTACCTTTTCTGTTTTTTCTGGCGATACAACCAAGAACCGAGCTTGCAAAATATGCGATTGAGCGAAAACAATTGCCGGAGAAATGGGATCCTTTGTCTTTAAATCCATTCATCATTAAAAAACTGATTTATAACCCTCCTCCTTTAAGAAAAATTATCGGAAAAGCAGTGGTTGAAACCTTAGATAATAAAGAACCGCTTGGCGAAGGAGTTCTTAAAAGGCTAGGAAAAACCCTAAGGTAGTGCTAAAATAAATAGAAAGCTGACTAACTAGCTTTTGATATGAACTCTACCTTTAAAATTTTTAATAACTTTGTTTTGCAACTTAGAGCTCTTCTGGGTTTTTCAAGAGTAATGATTTCAAGTTTTGCTCTGGCTCAAGCTGGTCTAGCCACGGTATTGGCTCTTAAAGGTTTACCTTCTTTAAAAATCGCTTTTCTTGGAAGCATTGCCTGTTTAAGCGGATCATACGCCCTAACAGCCACTAATGATTTATTTGATTACGAAATTGACCGGAAAAGATTAAAACATCTGCGAAAAGTTGAAGGCTTTGACGTAGGCCAAACCTTCATTCGCCAACCCTTAGCAAGAGGAGTAATTTGCTTTAAAACTGCAATTATTTGGATACTAAGCCTAAGCACAATAAGTCTTATATTCGCATATTTAATAAAGCCGAGCATGGTATTTGTTGCCTTGATTATCGGTTTACTCGTCATAACTTACTCATATATGAGTCGTCTAAGTATTTTAAAACTTTTCTTAGTCGGTGTGCTTGTCTCTTTAGGCGCAGCTGCAGGTTGGCTAGCTGTTTCTGATCCTGATTATTTATTCCTTGTTTTCGTTCTTTGGATGTTCTTTTGGGAGGTCGGTGGAAGAAATATTCCAAATGATTTTACCGATCTTGAAGAGGATAGTAATCTAAATCTTAAAACAATTCCTGTCATATTAGGTAAAAGAAAAGCATCTCAAATTTGTTTTTCTTGTTTATTGATAAGCTTTTTTATAAGTATTTTCTTGGCAATTCTGATTGATATTAATCATCTGTTTGTAGTTTTGGTAAGCATAATGGGCTTTTTATTGTTATTAAGGCCTGCTTATCATCTTTTAAAAAATCCCGAGCCTAACGTCTCTTTAAAGTTT
>JAUUWJ010000209.1 GCA_030589175.1 Actinomycetes bacterium | reverse complement strand
ATCTTCATTAATTCCCACTTTAGGGTTTATACAAATTCCGATATTGCCGGTGTAGAGCTTGGCGGAGCCACAAAAAATGTGGTTGCTATTGCTGCCGGAATATCTGACGGGCTCGGTTTTGGTGACAATACCAAGGCGGCTCTCATTACGCGCGGCTTGGCCGAAATGACTCGATTGGGAGTTTCAAGGGGAGCTGACGCTAAAACATTTTCCGGCTTAAGCGGCCTTGGTGATTTAGTAGTAACTTGCACCAGTAAACACAGCAGAAACCGCGGCCTGGGTGAAGCCCTAGGTAAAGGTGAGACCTTCGAAGAATTTAAAGCGAAAAGTTCGATGGTAGCCGAAGGAGCAAATTGTTGTCTTGCCTTAAAAGAGCTTTCAAAGGAAGTCGGTGTCGAGATGCCAATCAATGATGCTATAAGACAGGTTATATATGAGCACAGACCTCCCCTGGAATGTGTACAAGATCTTATGAACAGAGGAGCGCGCGGCGAAGACTAAACTATTTGGGTCTAGGGTTTTGGGTATCGGGTATCGTTACGAAAAATTAAAAAGGAAATAGAAGATATAAAAACGACATAGAAAAAATTAAAAAGCAGACGGTGGATAATAGATGGTAGATCGTAGAAAAAGGGACACACATGAAGCATTATGACTGGTTAAACAGTGTGTGTTTGGTGACTGTCACCTATAAAAACGACATAGAAAAAATTAAATAGAAATTCATACACCTATAAGCAACTAACAGCAATTTGATATTAAAGACTATAAAAATTTTTTTGTTGTTTTCTTTTTTACCGTTTATTTGTCGTTTTTATTTTTTAGATTTTATATTTTATTTAGCTAATTAAGAAGAAAAAGAAAACTTAACTCTTTGCATACCCCAAAACATTTGGATGCGTCTGAGATATCGGGATAGTTTGCCTCATTAATACTTATTGGTTAATATTAAAAGCTGACGCTTAAAAGTTAAATAATTAAGCATTTTGGGCTAGGTCATTAATGTTAGCTACAAATAACCAACAACTAATAACCAATAACTAGATTATGAATATTTTAGGCATAAATTGTTTTTCCCATGACACCTCCGCTGCCTTATTAAAAGACGGCACTCTTTTAGCATTTGCGGAGGAAGAGCGATTTAACCGTGAAAAGCACACTCGCCAGTTTCCTCATCAAGCTATCGAATTTTGCTTAAAGAAAGGTAGTTTGTCTATAAATGATGTAGAGTATGTAGCTTTTCCTTTTATACCAATAAAAGATTTGCAAAGAGGATTTACGGATTTTATCAGAAATCCGCGTTCGTTTCTTCGTTTTGCCGGTCAGATAAATTTCGATTATCAACTTAACAAGAAGATGCGTAAGTTCAAAAATAAATACAATTTCGAAAATCACATTGTTTTTGTTGGGCATCACGAAGCTCATAGCGCGGCGAGTTTTTACTGCTCACCCTTTAAAGAAGCGGCTTTATTGTCAATAGATCGGGGAGGCGACTATATTTCTACTTTTCTCGGTGTAGGGAAGGGTAACGAAATCACTACGGTAAGGGAGATTAAAAATCCACATTCTCTTGGTTCTTTTTACAGCTCCATAACTAACTTTTTGGGATTCAAGCCTAACGGGGGAGAAGGAAAGGTAATGGGGCTGGCGCCATACGGAAAACCTACCTTTTATAATGATTTTAAGAAAATGATCAAACTGGAAGAAAACGGCTTCAAGATTGATTTACGCTATTTTACCTATCATTTGAAGGGTGGATATGGCGTAAGCAAGAGATTCAAGAAGAAATTTGGTTTGGCAAGGCTGCCGGATAGCGATATAACACGCTGGGATGAAGATATAGCTTGGTCTCTACAGAAAGTAACTGAAGATGTGGCAATTCACTTGGCAAATTATCTTTACAAGAAAACAAAGCTTGATTATTTATGTTTGAGCGGTGGCCTGGCATTAAACGGAGTGATGAATCACGCTATAAGAAAGAACACGCCCTTTAAGGATATTTTTATTCAGCCGGCCGCTAATGATGGAGGCACGTCTATTGGTGCGGCTCATTATGTTCGCCACGTTTTGCTGAAAAAGCCTAGAAAAGAATCTTTTGACCATTGTTATCTCGGTCCCGCTTGTGATGATGCTGATATAAAAAAGAGCTTTGAGGGGCGAAACTTAAAGCGCAGTGAACTTGCTAATCCGGCCAAGAAAGCGGCTGAACTTTTAAAAGAAGGAAAGATTATAGTCTGGTTTCAAGGTGTGATGGAAGGCGGCCCTAGAGCTTTGGGTAATAGAAGTATTTTGGCT
>JAUUWJ010000220.1 GCA_030589175.1 Actinomycetes bacterium | reverse complement strand
TAAACTGCTTCCGGCTTGCGATATGAGTTGTGGGATTAATTTGAAAAAGAAAATAGGCGAAAAAGTCAATGCCGGTTGGTCGAAGCCAAAAATTATGAACTTTATGAAAAAAAATTACGGCAGCCAGCTTCTTGCCGCTCCGGAAGCAAAAGGCAGTGGCTTGACTGCCTGGATAACTCCCTTTGCCGCTCTTATTGTAGGAGCCGTGACCCTATACTTTATTATTACGTCCTGGGCAAAAGGCAAGGAGGCCGAACCAGCGACAGCGGGAGAAGCCGCTACCATAGATACTAAAGACAAAAAAACGAAAAAAGAGAGCAAAACCGAAGTTGATGAATACAAGAAAAAAATGGATGAGGAACTTAAAGATTTTGATTGGTAAGGAGGAAGTATGCTTATCTTTGGCATAATAGTTTTAGTCGCTGTGACATTAACAATTGTTGTTACTCCTTTTTTTCTAAAAGTTAGAGATGACGAAGAGGGCGCTAACCTTAACTTCACCTTGGCTGAATTAGAACAAGAAAAAGAGACTGCTTACTTAGGTATTAAAGAAGCAGATTTTGAGTACAAAGTCGGCAAACTCTCCGAAGAAGATCTTAAACTATTAATCGACTCCTACCGTGCCAAAGCAGTTGATACCATGAAAAAAATTGAAGAACACAAGGCAGGCGGAGCAAAAGAAAAAGAAGCAGCAGGCAAAATGTATTGTCCTAGCTGTAAAACGGAGGTCAAAGAAAGTGCCCGGTTTTGCCCCGGTTGCGGAACTTCATTGTCTAGATCTAAGCCTATAAAATCCAAGTCTCTAAAACCTGAGATGAAAGCTAAAAAAGCAAACATATGTCCCAGTTGCGGCACTAAATATAAAAAAGATGACAAATTTTGCGGCAGTTGCGGTAAAACGATAACAACTAAGTAATTTTAGCAATATTTACAAATTTTTAATTGTTTATATAGACTGAACTGGCACCCAAGACCTAAGAATCACTATATCAGCACCCCTACTTTTTGCTATAATTTAAAGCCGCGCAGACCACCAAACAAAATCGCGCTTGTAAATTACGGTTATGATTGTAAAAAACTTTGACAAACCAGTTACTTTTTTGAAAGGCGGAGTCCATCCGTCACATCGAAAAGAGCTTACCAGCGGTAAGCCTATTGAAGTTTGTCCTCTGCCGGATTCGGTCACTATACCTCTTCAGCAGCATATCGGTGCCCCATGCAAGAGTATTGTCGAGAAAGGGCAAGAAGTTAAAGCCGGCCAAAAAATAGGCGAATCAGACGCATATTGCCACAGTCCGGTTCACAGCAGTGTAAACGGTACGGTTAAATCTATTGGCCCTCAGCTTCACACTTGCGGCCTTAAAATAGAGGCTATTGTCATCGATGTAAACAAGGAAGACGATGCCGTCGAAAAACTAAAGCCTTTAGATAACGATGCTCAACCTGAAGATATTATCAAAAGAGTAAAAGATGCCGGACTTGCCGGTATGGGTGGTGCCGCTTTTCCCACTCACGTAAAACTTAGCCCGCCAAAAGAAAAACCGATAGAAACCGTTCTTATAAACGGTTGTGAATGTGAACCTTATATAACCTGTGACCATCGCCAAATGCTTGAAATGAGTGATGAGCTCGTAGATGGTTTGAAACTGATAATGAAAGCAGTCTCTGCCAAGCGCGCCTATATTGGAATTGAGGATAATAAGCGCGATGCAATCGTTGTCTTGCGAGAAAAAACAAAAGCGTATGATAACATCGGTGTGGCTGCCCTTGTTGCAAAATTTCCGCAAGGCTCAGAAAAGCAACTTATTGAAGCGGTGTCTAATAAACAAGTACCCTCCGGCGGCCTACCGGCAGACGTCGGATACCTTGTGCAAAACGTAGGTACTACTATAGCAATACATAAAGCAGTACGAGAAGGTCTGCCGTTGATTGAAAGAGCAGTAACCGTGAGCGGGGAAGGTGTGAAAGTTCCGAAAAATTTACTTGTAAGGCTGGGAACACCCATTGATCACTTGCTTAAAGTAGCCGGCGGCTTGGTAGGAGAGTACAACAGTATCATCGCCGGCGGCCCGATGACCGGCTTTGTCCAAACCAGTCTTGATGCTCCTATAATCAAAGGT
>JAUUWJ010000231.1 GCA_030589175.1 Actinomycetes bacterium | reverse complement strand
TTACACTTATCAACTATTACCTCGGGAATAGCATCAGAGTGCATCTGCTGTTTTGCACCTCTTGAACCTAAACCCATTCCGACGTTTTTGATAGCGCCTCCAAAACCCGTCATTTCATGGCCCTTAAAATGACTTACCGTTATCAAACAATCTGCTTCATATGCAGCCGAGCCGATTTTTACTTCTTGAAAATGCTTGCCCTCAATTTTTACGTTGACGTAATCAAAGCCGTTGAGGCCATCGGCGATTATGAGAGGAGCCTCAACCGTAGCATAAGCAAACCCATTCTTTAAAGCAGTTATCAAATGGTCTACGGAGTTTCCGCGAGAACCTTTGTATAAAGTGTTACCATCGGTCAAAAAAGGTTTGCCGCCAAACTTTTTTATCTCATCAATTATTGTGCGTATAAAAAAACCTTGCACAAAAGCGGAGTTTCCCATCTCTCCAAAATGGGTCTTAACCGCACATAGATCGTCTTTTTCGATAATGTTGTTAAGCTTTAATTTATTGAATAATATCTTTAGCTTTTCGGGAAGACCTTTCTTATTTTTAGCACTAGTGTCAGTAAAAAAGACTTTCGGTTTCATAGCCCTATTATAGAAGGTCATTTATTTCATGTATATGACGATTGAAACTAAAATCTGAAAAAGAAAAAAGAAAAACGATATATAAAAAACAAAAAACTGATTAAGTTTGCGGAGAAAAATTAAATTATCGCTTTAACAATTTTTAGCTTTTACTTGTCGTTCTTATCTCTTAGCTTTTCGTTTTTCAATTCCTGGGCTGCAATCTCAGGAGCAATGCTATTAATGTAAACTCCGGTCCCCCATTCAAAACCAGCCGGCTGGCTCAGCCTCATAATAATTTCAATGTGCCAATGGTAAAAAGGAAGGTTTTTCTCTTTCAAAGGGCTAACCTGTAAGATTAAATTAAACGGAGGATCATTTAGAAGTTTATCAAATCTCTTAATTAAATCGGATAAAAAGGGAGCCAAGTTCTCGATTTGCTTATCCGTTATATTATCAAACGAAGAGTTGTGTTTCTTGGGTACGATCCAAGTCTCATAGGGAAAGCGAGGAGCGAAGCTGGAAAGAGCCACAAAATCTTTGTTTTCAGCGACTAAACGCACTTCTTTCCGGCGCTCCAAATCAATCAGGTGACACATTAAGCATTCGTCATTTTTTTGATAATATTTTTTCATCTCATTCATTTGATTCTGAATTCGCGGAGGCACCAAAGGAGTAGCAATCATTTGAGAATGAGGGTGTCTAATCGATGCGCCAGCTACTTTACCGTAATTTCTAAAAATAGCCAAGTAAGCAATCCTTGGATCCTTACGCCAATATTCATAGCGGCACTTATAAGTCCTTAAGACCGCTTCAATTTGCTTCGGTGGCATATCGGCCCAGCTAAAATATTTATGAGCGGGGCTTTCGACTAATATTTCATGGCCACCGACACCGGCCTCGATGTGAAAAGTGTCGTCTAGATCTTCTTTTTTTAGCTCGGCTGCAGGCGAGAGTGCAGGATATTTGTTTGTGACGACCCTTGTTATCCAATTACCGTCTTCATCGAACTCGGCAGCACAGATAGCATAAGGCATAATCTGAGACTCGACATCTTCTCCTTCGCAAAATGGGCACTTCTTTACTTCTTCCTCTTTTTGCTTTTCTTTAGTGTGAGGCCGAGCCGCTCTTCCGGGAGCAATAATCACCCAAGTATCTGTTAGCGGGTCTTTTCTAATATCAGACATAAATAGTACTCCCTTTTCCGAAAGTGTTATAATGTTTTGAGTTTTTCCAAAACAAATATTTTGGCTCTTTTTTAAGCTAAATGATTTAGGTGTTTTATGCAAATAAAAGAATGGCTTTCCAAAAATAGCTTTCACCACGCAGAGTTTCAAGACATAGAAAAGCTTATAGAGTTAAAAAAACAACAGAACCTCACAATTAGTTTGGGGCTGCCGACCAAAAACGTTGAAGAAACACTCGAACCCATCCTATTTACAATAAAAAATTACTT
>JAUUWJ010000023.1 GCA_030589175.1 Actinomycetes bacterium | reverse complement strand
CAACGACAACCGGTTCTTTTCCGAACCACGAACCACGAACTTATGCCTGCGCTTTATGAAATCAGCGAGTCTAAGTCTCCCTTTAAAATAGCTTGTTCACTAAACAAAATAGGAATAATGCTTACAGTGTTAATAAACGCTAGGAAAATCAATATGTTGTATACGCCAAGCTAGCTACCCCAAGATATTATACCCCTGGTAAACCCTAATATGTTGTTGACTAAAAAGGCAAAAATTTGCTAAAGTTGATTAAGCAAAAGTAAAGGTAATCGAGGCTAAAAGCTCTTGATTGCATTAAAGGGATTTATATTAAAACCGATAAACAAATAAGAGAAGCCCCGCCGCAGAAAAGCATGTGAAAATTTATATTGTTCAAGGATAGTATTGATGACAGGAGGGTAAGTGGCACTGTTTGGAAAAGTTGCTCATCCGATAGGTTTGGATATTGGAAGCAATGTCTTACGGGTGGCGCAACTAAAGCCAGCGTCAAGTCCAATACTGACAAAGTACTCGAAACGTAGAACCGAGGGCTGTTTAGTCGACGGTGAAGTAACCTATGTCGATGTGCTGGCCAAAGAGATCAACAATCTGTTAAAGCAAGCCGGTATTAGTGCGAAGCGGGTTATACTTGGTATTTCAAACCAAAAGGTAATCGTCCGCCTTCTAACCATGCCTTATATGGAAAAAGATGATTTAGATAACGCAATCCAGTTTCAAGCTCAAGACAATATCCCGATTCCTGTCGAAGAAGCTATTCTTGACTATCACATTGTTAATGAATTCAAAAATGAAGATAATGAACGCTCGTATCAGATAATTCTAGTTGCCGCTCAAAGGGACATGATAGAAAGTCACATTAGGGCGCTAGAGAAAGCCAAATTAAAACCCTACGCTGTAGATGTGTCATCTTTTGCTTTAAGTCGTTCTTTATTAAGCAGAGAAGCAGTTGTACCGGATGAAAAAGAGCTGGAAAAGAATACAAAAGCTATTGGATTTCTAGATATCGGAGAAACAGTTACCAATATATCGATAGTGCAAAATCGTATGCCGTTTTTTAGTAGAGTTACGCCAATAGGTGATGCGACTTTCGTGAAGGCTGTAGCCGATAACTTGGCTATATCAATCGAAGAGGCTCAAAAACAACGCGACGAAATTGGATTTTCTAAACCGGGCGCAGACTTAGAAGATGGATTAAAAAAGAGTCAGTTAGAAGTAGGCAAGAAAGTTCGTAAAGTATTATCGGGTGAGGTGACAAAGTTTGTCAATGAGGTAAGGCGTTCATTCGAATACGGCTTAACGGAAACTACAAAAAGTGAAGATTTAAACGAATTAATAATCAGCGGAGAAGGAGCTCAAGACACAAATTTAGTCGCTTATTTAAAGAAATCTTATCCAAAAGTAACTGTTGGAAATATATTTAATAGTATTGCTATGCAGAACAAAGATCAACTCAAGAAACAATCGGCTTATGCAATTGCTGTCGGCTTAGCTTTAAGGGGGATAGATGAGTGAAGGACTATTCATAAATCTACTCCCAAAAGATATCCAGAAAAAGCGCACAGCGGAGAAAGGATTGATATTTCTTATTGCAATCATCGCTCTATTTATCGGCGGCTTAATTATAGTTTCTTTTCTTTTTGGCTTGAATATAAAAAGCGAGGAAGACAAGCTGGTGACGCTACAAGCACAAACAAAAAAATTGGAAAAACAAATTGCGAAGTATGAAATATTTAAGGAGCGCAAAGAACAGATTGCTCAGCACGAAGAGGTTATTGGTAAAGCTTTGGATGACCAATTATTTTGGCACCGCTTATTAAATGAGCTAAGCATGATCATTCCGAATAATGTAACAATAAACGATCTAAAGCTTCAAAATGACGGAATAAGTATGAATGGTTTTGCTTTTAACCACCAAGGCGTAGCGGAGTTCATAGTAAGGATGAATGACTTAGATGAACTTAAGGATATTTGGATTGACGGAAGTAAGGATGCGGAAGCAGAAGAAGTTAAGGTTCTGGGAAGCAGTAGTGACAGCAGTAGCTCAACATCTGTAGTTACGGTAAAAGGCGTTGAGTTTACCCTAACGGCCAAATTAAAAAATCCGGCGCCGACTGACGCTGCTAAAACAGGTGGTAGTGCAGAGAAAAGTACTTCATCAAGCAAGGAAAAGAATTAGGAGAATTAAATAAATGTCTTTTTCATTTAATTTAAGAGAACAAATAATAATAGGAGCGGCGTTATTGGTGCTCATAACGGTAATTTTTGGTGTGTTTGTTTTCAAACCCCAATTTGACAAATTCAACGATGCCAGAAAACGACAAGAACAAGAAATACAAGAACAAAATGCCAGGAAAGAAGAATTGAAAAACCTAAAAGACGCCAAGAAAGATGCGGCAAAAACAGAAGCGAGATCACTCTCGCTAAGCAGAAGGATGCCGGAAGAAGCTGATTTACCATCGATTTTGGTTGAACTTGACAATGCCGGAAGAGAAACTAATATTAAAGTTCTCGATATCACTCCAGCGGAAGCAATAACAGGTAGCGGCTATTCGAATTTACCTATTGAATTAAAAATAGTCGGCAGTTTTTTCAATATTGCCGATTTTCTCTATAAAATTGTCAAACTGCCAAGAGAGTACACGGTTGGAACCGTTGATATATCGCTGGCAGAAGACGGTTATCCCTTATTAGAGGGAAGCATAAAATTAAAAACATTTGTATATACGCCTAATTCTGCAGATACTAATGCACAGAGTAATGCGCAGAGCAATACGTCACAAAGTAATGAAAAGCAACAGGAGCAAAATTAATGGAAAATCCGAGAAATAGTGAAATCAAAAGCATGGCGATCTTTATCGCCGTTGTTATTGCCATAACGTTTTCAATATGGGCAACAATGGAGCTAGTCGGTAATGTGGGAAATGTAAAAAAAGCGGCTGTAGGCAGTACGGAAAATAGTCAGGCTGCAAATGAAGCAACGATAAAAGATAATGCTTCAGAAAAAGGAGCTGTTGAGAAGGTTCCTCTAGTCGGAGAGAATTTTGAGGTATACCGTTACAGGGATCCGTTTGCTCCGCTATCCACGTCAATTGCGCCGGATGAAAATATTAAACGTAGTAATCCAACAAGCACAGGCGACAATAGCACGGGGACTGATACGCAAACGGGAAACGAAGAAAGCAGCAGTACCTTTTCTGGAACTACTAGTAATGTGGAAGTTGTCAAAGTTTTTAGTTCAGGCACAAGCTCCAAGGCAACAGTAAAAATAGATGGTAAAATGAAGGAAGTTTCCGAAGGCCAAAAATTAGGCGATTTGAAAATAATTGATATTGATACTACAAACAAAGCGGTCGAATTCTTGGAAGGAGACCAAAGGATTGTTCTTTTTTCTACACAATGAGCATGCTTACTTATCTAACCGCTGGTGAATCTCACGGCAAAGCGTTAACGGCAATAATTGAAGGGATTCCGGCTAACTTGAAAATTGACATTAAATTTATCAATGATGAACTTCAGAGACGTCAGCTAGGTTATGGCCGGGGTCGCCGGATGCAGATTGAAAAGGATGAAATTCAAGTTTTAAGCGGTGTGCGCGATGGGATAACGATTGGCAGTCCTGTATCTTTTACGATAGAGAATAAAGACTGGGCTAACTGGCAGTCAAAGATGGACGTCGAATCTGTTAAGGATAGTGAAGAACTTTCTACTCCAAGGCCCGGGCATGCTGATTTAGCCGGTTCGCTCAAAACCGGGCTTAAAGATTTAAGAAACATTCTGGAACGCTCAAGTGCCAGGCAAACGGCTGCTTTAGTAGGGGTAGGCTCATTTGCAAAATTATTTTTAAAAGAATTTGCTGTAGATATTTTGAGTAGAGTGACTTCAATCGGAAAAGTTAAAGCTAAGAACAGTCCTATCGAAGTTTCTATGTTAGAAGAAATCGATAAATCTCCGGTTAGAGTAACTGATAAGATAGCTGAGAAGGATATGGTAGCTGCCATAGAAGAAGCCCAAAATAAAGGCGATACTTTGGGTGGAACATTTGAAGTAGTAGCAAAGGGTTTGGTTGTTGGATTAGGCGGATATTCTACGTCTGGCAAAAGATTAGATGGAAGACTGTGCCAAGCTTTGACAAGCATACCGGCGATAAAGGGAGCTGTAGTAGGCCAAATAGAGGACTCTGTTCATTTACCGGGCTCAGAGGCTCATGATGAAATTCATTTTGACAAAGAAAAAGGCTATTATCGCAAGACAAACAAAGCTGGCGGCATAGAGGGTGGAATTTCGAACGGCTCTGATATTGTGTTAAAGGGCTTTATGAAGCCGATACCGACGCTTTCAAAACCGCTTGCGACTGTGGATATGAAAAATAAAAAAGCTGCTCAAGCTTTTAAGGAACGTCATGATACGGTGGCAGTTCCAGCAGCAGCAGTTATTGCAGAGTCGGCAGTTGCAATAGTATTGGCTAGCGCAATGCTTGAAAAATTCGGTGCCGATAACCTTGATGACTTAAAGCAAAACTACAAAAATTACCTCAAAAGAATAAAATTGATGTAGGGTCTCGGGTCTCGGAACTAGGGGCTCGAGCAATAAATGTTTAAATAAAACCCAAACCCTAGACCCCAAATCCGGCAGATTGAAAGAAGCGATAGCTTTTGGTTATAAGGAGGACGAGTGTTAGAACGAAAAAATATAGTTCTAATAGGTTTTATGGGCTCAGGCAAGACAGTTGTCGGTCGAGAGCTGGCAAAAATATTATCTTATGAACTAAAAGATACGGACAGTATTATCGAAGAGCGCACAAAGAAAAAGATTGAGGATATTTTTCTTCAAGAAGGAGAAGACCATTTCAGAAACATTGAAGCGCAAGTGATCGATGAGCTTAGCAGTTTAAGAAAGAAAGTAATATCTTGTGGTGGTGGAGCTATACTTAGAAAAGAAAATGTCCTTGTTTTAAAAGAAACCGGCGTTCTAATATATCTTAAAGCGCCCTTTGAAGTACTTTATGATAGAATCAAAATGTCTACCAACAGGCCTTTATTAAAAGTGAAAGAGCCGGAGCAAGCGGCAAAGAAACTTTTGGAAGCTCGTCAGCACGCTTACGAACAAGTAGCGGATTTTAGTGTTGATGTTAGCGATAGGCCTATATCGGAAATTGTGAGCGAGATAGAAAAGAGAGTAAGAGAAAACAGTTAGTTAGGAGTTCGGAGTTGGGGGTTAGGAGTTAAGAGAGAACTAATTATCAATATGAACACGAATTACGAAATACGAAATACGAACAACGATATTATTAACAACGGTTTACGAGAAGGAATTAGATGGAAAAAACACTTTTTGTCAGTCTTGGTAAGCGCTCTTATCCAATCCACATAGGCACGGATACTTTAAAAACAATAGGTGAAAAACTAAAACAACATAATCTAAAAGAGAGAGCCACGATTATATCTACTCCGTATATTTTTGAACTTTATGGCTCTGTCGTGGTCAAAAGCTTAAAGGATCAAGGGATTGATAGCCAGACGGTTTTAGTAGAACCGGGTGAAGAATCAAAGTCGCTGGGAAAAGCGGCTCAAATATACGATAAACTTATTGGTTCCAAAACGGATCGTTTCATGCCTATTTTGGCGTTAGGCGGAGGTGTAATAGGAGACTTAAGCGGTTTTGTGGCCTCAACGTATATGAGGGGAACGCCCTATATACAGTTGCCGACCACTCTATTGGCCCAAGTTGATAGCAGCATAGGTGGTAAGGTAGCAGTAAATCATCCGGAAGCAAAGAATATTATCGGCTCCTTCTATCAGCCGCGCTTTGTTTTGGCTGACATGAATACGTTGGAATCGCTTCCGGAAAGAGAATATTTAAGCGGCCTGGCCGAAGTTGTTAAATACGCTTTTATATCGGCTGATGACTTCTTAGATTATCTGGAAAAAAATATAAGCGGAATTATGGCAAAAGAAACCGATGTTTTGACTGAAATAGTGCTGAGGTGTTGCCGTATTAAAGGAAAAATCGTTGAAGAAGATGAAAGGGATTATGGACTGAGAGCGGTACTGAATTTCGGGCACACCATAGGCCATTCAATTGAGGCGGTGTCGCACTATGAAAACTACAGGCACGGGGAAGCGGTAGCTATTGGAATAATGGGTGCTGCCTTGGTATCAAAAATAAAAGGTTATGCAGATGATAAACTTGTCAGTAAAGTGAGAAATCTATTAACAAGTATGTCTCTTCCCACGGAATTGAAAGAAGTTTCAGTTAAGGATATTTTGGAGCATATTAAGTTAGACAAAAAAGTAGTAGAAGGAAAAATCCAATTTGTTTTGTTGAAAGCACCGGGTGAGGTAATAATTGAAAGTGTTGACAGTAAGACAATAGAGAAAGCGGTCAAACAACTTGTCAAGGAGGGAGCTCGTGCCTAAATTACTGGTAATTCATGGTCCAAACTTGAATATGCTAGGGGATCGGGAAACGGATATATACGGAAATGCAAATTTAAAAGAGATTAATGATTTGATAAAAAAGGAAGGAAGCTCTCTTGGGTTTGAAGTGGATGCTTTTCAATCAAATGATGAAGGATCTTTAGTCAGTAAGCTGCAGGAAGCTCAAGCAAAGTATGATGTTATTATCATTAATCCTGCTGCATTTACCCACTACAGCATTGCTTTAAGGGATGCTGTAGCCGCAATCAAAAAACCGGTAATCGAGGTTCATCTTTCAAACATATACAGCCGTGAAGAATTTAGGCAAAAATCCGTAATATCATCGGTTGCAAATGGTGTTATAAGCGGGTTTGGCCCTCAAAGTTATATTCTTGCCCTTAGAGCAGCTGCTCAACTGGTTAAAAGCGGTTAAAGCCTAGAAACAATGACTGACTGAATAAGCGCCAGCTTAGCACTACTCATAGTGCACATTTTAGAAAATGGCAAAATACCTAAATTAACCTGCTGTTTTAGCCGATAACATCTTTCCTTAAATTCAAGTAACTTGTATTTGGTGCCGATAATATAGAATGGAGGGGTTTAATCGAAATGCTGGTAAAGAGCTCAAAATTATTAAAAAGATTATATAAAAACAACCAGGGGATAGCTTTAAGTGAGATTATGGTAGCCACGGCTATTCTTTCAGTTCTGGTGGTCGGAATAGCTAATATTTTTATAAGCGGTCAACAGAGTTTTTACTATGTCGAAGGTTTTACAAAGAATATGCAGGAAGTGCGTTTTGCTTCGGATCAGGTATCAAGAGACCTTAGGAGCACAATTGAAGTCTTGGCGGCAAGTGAGACGATGTTTGAATTTAATGGAGATTATGACGGAGACGGGACTTCAGACAGGCTTAAATATGATCTTGTAAGTGGGACTTTAAATCGGAATTTGCTAAATAGTGATGGATCCACAAGATCTACACTAGCTGCAGCTCAGGGTGTTATAAATAGTGCTAGCCAGCCTTTATTCAAATATTATGATCAAGACGGAAATGAAGTTGCAGATACGAATCCCTCAGACGGGATACCAGATGATCTAAGTTTGATAAAGCTCGTTGAATTTAACATAAGTGTAGACAAGGATACGAGCAAAAGTCCAAACAGAGGTACAAATATATATACTCGAGTTCAGCTAAGAAATCTGCACGAGAGGCGCTAAGAAATGACTAAACAGACTCACTCTTTAAAGCGCTATTGTTTCTCAGAAAAAGGAAACGCATTAGTGTTGGTAATAACTGTTTCAATAATCCTTCTGGTTATTATGATTGCCGCTGTTGTACTACTCCAGCAACAAACTAAGCTTGTTTCCGGCAGCCGTCGTAAATCAGAAGCACTAAGCGTTGCCGAAGCCGGTCTTGATTCGGCAATTTGGCGTTTGGAAGAGAATGAAACGTTAAGTGAAGGTACGTTTAGCGGCTACAATAGCCAGGGACAATATACGGTAGAAGTAACGAAACCGATAGCTGCAAATGACTACCAATACAGGATTACGTCTACAGGGGAATATACTGATACTGGCACAAAGAGAAAGATTCAGCAGGAAGTCTATTACATAAATTTATCCAGGTCTATTTATTCATATAGCGGCACCAGTGGGGGTGGGCAAGTAGAAGGAAATGTAAATATAAGAGGCCCATTTTATACGGCCGGCGACTTAAATCTCTCCGGAAACGTCTCTATTCACAATCTAACTGGTACAACAGGTAATCCTATAATGATAAGGGGTGCGCTTACAATTAGTTCGGCGGCAGTTACAATAGGGGGCGACTGGGCAACCAGCGGCGAAGGATCGCCAATGGCTATATTTATAAAAGGCGCAATAAATACGCAAAAC
>JAUUWJ010000204.1 GCA_030589175.1 Actinomycetes bacterium | reverse complement strand
TTACAGAGTCGTTTCCCACCGGCTGAATTATCGATTTACTTAGCTTAAGCGGCTTTAACAATTTTCGCACGTCGCCTGCCTTGACAGCTTCACCGGTCTTTACAGTCACCAGACTGCCTCCCGTAAACTCTATGCTTCTCTCAACCGGAAAACCGTTAGTCGTATGCCTTACAATCAATGTAGTCGTAACAAAGGCAAAAACCACAATTGATATTACAAGCCAAATTTTACTGCGGCCTATAAAATCTATTTTACTCACTGTTTACACCTCTTATTCCGATTAAGGCCGGATTCTTAATCCAGTTATTTATAGCAATAAGTTTTAGTACGCTTCTCTTGAACATTAGAGAAACAACAATATCTATGAAAATACCGACCATTAAAATCATTGCAAAACCTTTGATCGGGCCAATCCCGAAGTTAAAAAGAATAGCCGCTGTTAAAAAGGTCACTAAGTCGGCATCAAGAAAAGTCTTAAACCCGCGACTAAAACCGACATCTATGGCTGAGCGCAGGCTTCTTCCTTCCCGAACTTCTTCTTTTATCCGTTCATAAACGATAATGCTTGAGTCCGCTGCTATACCTATCATTAAGATTATGCCGGCTATACTTGGCAAGCTTAAACTTATCCCGACAGCCCCCACTGATTCCATAATAATATCTAGCAATAAAAGCGAACCGAAAAGCAGTGATGCAAAAGCTGCTAGCGAAGCCCAGGCGATCAAGCCAAAAAGACGATAATAAATAAGCATATACAAAGCCACTAAAATAAAGCCTATTATCATTGCGATTAAAGCAGCATTTAAGGAATCTTTTCCTAGGGTTGGACCAACTTGCTGCTGCTGGGCAATTTCAAGTTTGAAAGGCAGCTGGCCGGTTTGCAGAACTAAGGCTACCTCTTTGGCTTCTTCCAGTGTATCAATACCTTCGATTTGGGCCTTGCCGCCAGTTATGGGTTCATTAATATTAGGAGCCGTGATTATTTTTCCGTCGAGAACTATGGCCAAACCTTTATTTTTGTTTTTTTTCGCCGTTACACTTGCAAAATCATCGGCGCCCTTGTTTGTAAAATTCAAGCTTACAATATATGAGTTTTGGGCCTTTACTTCCTGATCAAAACCGGCACTGGCACTAGTTAGCGCGTCACCGGTCATCAATATCTCACCTAAAACTTTTTCTTTCTTCTCAAGAGCCTTATTGAGCTTTTCTACATCCTGTCCTTGGTATTTATCCTGGACTATGGCAAACTCGAGCAAAGCCGTTTGGCCGATAATATTTATTGCTTTCTTTGCATCTTTTACTCCGGGAAGCTGGACAATAATATTGCGACTGCCATGTTGTTCAATCGTGGGTTCACTTACACCGAGCTTGTCTACGCGGTTACGCATTATGAATAAAGCTTGCTCCATTGTGCGCTTATTTACCGGATTTTTCTTGGTTCCTTTTGCAGTGAGAATTACATTCAGCCCGCCTCTTATATCTAGACCCAGATCAATGTTTCGCTTTACCAAGCCGTAAATAGAGGCGCCTGCCAATAAGAATATGAGAATTATCGATGTTAAATATTTCTGTTTCTGGCTCAATTAATATCCTGTTACTAAAACTTGTAAAATTATTACTACAATTCTTCTTTGGTAATCTTTTTTGCTACGGACGATTTTGACATCTTAATCGTAACATCTTTTGAAACTTCGAGCATAATTATATCATCATCCATTTGAGTTATCCTTCCGATAAGCCCACCAACTGTTATAACCTCATCGCCTTTTCTGATGCTAGCGATAAGCTCACTTCGCTGTTTTTGCCTTCTCATCTGCGGTCTTATCAGGAAAAAATAAAAAACAACAACAATTATGAGAATGAGGACTATTTGGCTAGTCACTTGTTGATTTTGCATAAATTTGCTCCAGTTCTTTTTCTAGATTGTTAACTTTACCCTCTTTTAACAATTTTTTTGCCTCATCAAGCAAACTAGTCAAATAATGTAAATTATGCCATGAAAGCAATCGGTGAGCCAGTATTTCACCGCTCGTATATATATGTCTTAAATAAGAACGAGTATATTTGCCACAAGTCGGGCAAGTACATTTCTTGTCTAATGGATTTTTGTCTAGTTTATAAATGGCGTTTTTTAAGTTCATTTTTCCTTCAGAGCTAAAAACCGTACCGTTTCGGGCTAAACGCGTCGGCAAAACCGAATCAAACATGTCTATACCCATTTGGATGCTCTTTATTAAAGAAAGAGGGTCTCCCAGACCCATCAAATACCTGGGCTTATCATCAGGTAAAAAATCTGTCGAATAATCCAGTACTTCAAAAAGTATTTCTTTCGGTTCACCCACACTTAATCCGCCAATGGCATAACCATCAAAACCAATTTCGGTTAAGTCTTGGGCACTTTTTTTGCGAAAAT
>JAUUWJ010000036.1 GCA_030589175.1 Actinomycetes bacterium | reverse complement strand
AGTCTCAAAACATTTTTCCGTCGTAGTATTAGCGCCTAATGGAAACCCGACAACCGTTCCCACTCTCACCGTTGTATTCTTAAGCAAAGAAGAGGCTGACCTGACAAAACAAGGATTTATAACAACCGTAGCAAAACCGTATTTCTTTGCCTGTTGGCAAAGCTTTTTAACATCAGCTTCGGTCGCATCAGGCTTCAGCAGCGTACAATCAATACTTTTGGCAAGCTCATGAACGCCTTCAAGCATTATAAATTCATTTGAATTATCTTCGGTTATATCTTTTTTAGAAGTGTTTTTCGATCCCATAATTTCTTCAAAGACAGATATTTTATTATTAACTTCCTATTTTTCTTTAATTATCGGCAATTTGAAACATCAGCTTAATCAAATTGTGCCAAAAGCACTTAATACGCCGAATGCTATTGAGAAATATATCAGTAAACTCAAAGCATCCATCATTAACGCTAACAGAGGGCTAGACGATACCGCCGGATCGATCTTAAGCCGGTGAAAGACAATCGGAATTATTGCCCCCGTAAAAGCACCGGTAATAATAATTGCGATATTTGCAGAAGCAACAATTAAGGCAATTTCTAGTACGTTTCCGATATTAAATATGCTGTTAGCTACTAAAACTAGGACAAATAATACTATTGTTGTTATTACGGATATGGAAAAGCTAAGCAATAATTCTCTTCTTATTCTTCTTCGTATTATTTGTGAATCAACAGGTCCAACAGCCAGTCCTCTAACTGCGACCGTTGCCGCTTGAAAAGAAGTGTTACCGCCAATCGATGTCATTGCCGCCCAATATATGCCAAGTGCAGGTACCGCTTTATATAAAAAGGAAAATCTGGCAGCGACTGCTCCGACCAAAATCACTTCGCCGACAAGGGCCAGGATCAACCAAGGTATCCTCGACCTAGTAGCCTTAGCAAGAGATGTCTCGGCGACATCGCTTTCAAATTCGGAAGCACCACTCATTCTGTACATATCTTCAGTTGCTTCTTCTTCTAGGACATCGACAACATCGTCGATTGTAATTATGCCAAGCAGATGTTGCTCTTCATCTACTACGGGCATAACCAATAAATCGTATTTAGCCATCAAATGAGCGGCATCTTCTTGATCGGTAGAAGCTTCGACATTGATTAAATCGGGGTTCATAATCTCTTTAATCTTGATTTCTGGCGAAGCTATTAATAAATCTCGTAAAGAAAGAGCTCCCACTAATTGATTTTCATCGTTTACTACAAAAAGGTTATAGATCGTTTCGGTTCCTTTTGCCGCTTTTCTGACTTTCTGCAAAGCTTGGTCGGCGGTTTTTGTCTTCCTAAGACTTACAAACTCCGGTGTCATGATACCGCCAGCCGTATTCTTGCCATATTTAAGCAACTGCTTAACTTTTACGGCTGCCTTCGTTTTCATTAGAGAAATTATGTCTTCTGTTTCGTCTGGTTCTAAGTCTCCCAGCAAGTCTGTTGCATCATCAGCCGGCATTTCTTCGATTATGTCGGCGATTAATTCATTATCAAGATGATGTGCGACTTCAACCTGATCATACTCATCCATCTCCAATAGCGCTTCCGCCGAAGAATGCGCTGACCAGCTTTGAAATATCTTCTGTCTTTGCTCATCATCTAAGTTCTCTATTATTTCAGCCGCGTCAACTGAATGTACTCTGTTTAAGATAAGGGTAGCCCTCTTTATCTCACCTTTAGCGAGTAAATTTTTTATAGCGGTTAACAAAATTTTGTTTCGTGCTTTCATGGCATCAGTTATCAGTTGTCATTTGCTAGTTGCCAGACTCCATTAACTAAAGAGATTTTTATCAGAATTTAGGAACTGCGAACTGGCAACCGACAGCTTTTAATATTCTAACAGATTAGCTCTGAAAAGTAGCCTTGATTGTGAGGGCCCATAAAAAGAAGGTAAATCTTCAGTTTTTCTAAAGCCGATTTTTTCATATAGCTTTATTGCAGAAGTATTGTCTTTTTCAACCGTAAGCTCTACCGTTTCAAAACCACTTTTTTTAAGATAAGCTATCGATTCTGACATTAACAGTGAGCCTAAGCCTTTACCTCTTCTTTCTGCAACAATCCATAATCCGACTAAAAAAACATTTTTCTCTTGCCTTATAAACGAAGCCTCTCCTACTATATTATCTTCTAAGAAAAGAGCGAAAAGATAACCATATCGGGCGATTACGGGAAGGTGGTAACGATTTAAGGCCGCTTTCTTAAAAATAATCTTTTCTAGATTCTCAAGCTTAAGCAAGTTTTTTTGATCAAGCTCTTTTAGCCTCGTGAACTTAAGAGCCATGGAGGAAGCTTCCTTTGTTAAGACTCTTTCTTTGTGCGAACACGTTCAAAGGCATGAGGTAGTAAGTTTTCTACATTTCTAATTATTACTTTACCATCGAGGTTTGCCAGAATAACGCTCATCTTGGGATTAAATTCATAAAATACCTGCCGGCAAATACCGCAAGGAGCTGCCGGTTCGTTGGAATCGGCAACAATGGCAATGGCTTTGATATTTTTGCAGCCCTCGGAGAAAGCTTTTACTATTGCACTTCTTTCCGCGCAAATCGAGATACCCAAGGCTACATTTTCGACATTGCATCCTTCAAATATCTTGTCGCCTTCACAGAGAACGGCAGCGCCTACGGCGAAATTAGAGTACGGAGCATAGGCGTTCTCTCTTACTTTTCTGGCCGCTTTAATTAGCTCACTTGTTATTTTCTCGTTTATCGTTTTCATCTTCTTCATTTTCTTCTTTGCCTTCTTTTTTTGTTATCAAAATTTTATATACTCTGTGTTTTATGACTTTCTCAACAGTAAAGGTAAGGTTATTATAATCAATTTTGTCTCCGGGGGAAGGTATTTTCCCAAATAAATCTACCACAAAGCCTCCTATTGACTCATATTCGGCCTCAGGCAAATCAATTTCCAGTATTTCGTTAATCTCATCGAGATCGACTTTAGCCTCTACTCTAACGTTTTTATCATCTATACGCTCAATAAGTACTTCCTCAAAATCGTATTCATCGAATATTTCACCGACTATCTCTTCAAGCAAATCCTCTATTGTCACTAGGCCGGCCGTACCCCCATACTCATCGACAACTATAGCCATGTGAATTTTTCTTCGTTGAAGCTCTTTTAGTAAATCAATTACCTTCATGGTTTCCGGGACATAATAAGCCGGTCTTATCAGTTTTTTCAAACTGACTTCTTTCTCTCCCTTGCCATAACGGACTAAAAGATCCCGGGCATAAACTATACCGATCACATTGTCTATTGTTTTCTCAAAAATCGGAATCCTTGAAAAGCCTTCATGAAGTATGAGTTTTAAGATTTTCGAAACCGTATCCTTATTAGATACCGCCATCATGTCCATTCTCGGTACCATTACTTCTTTAACAATCGTGTCACCGAACTCAAATATGGAGTCGATCATTTCCCGTTCTTGTTCTTGAATAACACCTTCTTCCTCACCGACCGATACCATCATCCGAATCTCTTCTTCAGTTACAAACGGCCCCTGCTTCATACTTTTAACTCCAAAGAGTTTAAGGATCAGATTTGCCGTTAAGATAAGAACTCTTACTACCGGATATAGAACAATGTCCACAATTTTTAATGGTTTAGCTAGCTTAAAAGCAATATCAGCTTTTTGAACAGCAAAAGTTTTCGGTGATATCTCGGCAAAAACCAATATTACAAATGTCATAACACCCGTAGCTACTGCAGCCGGATAAGCAACGTAGCGAGCGGCAATAGAGGTTGCTAATGCTGCCGATCCGATGTTTACTAGAGTATTAATAAAAAGAATAGTTGCCAAAAAACGACCAGGATGCGAGTATAGCTTTTCTAGAATTTTTGCGCTGGATAATCCTTCTTCGGCTTTTTGTTTTACCTTGATTCTATTAACCGCTGTAATCGCAGTTTCTGTTGCCGATGTAAGAGCCGACAATATTATCAAAACCACAAGTCCTATGATGGAGAGAATCGCGCTAACTTCCAATAGGCCTCCCGAAAATTTGAAAGATCAATAAAGTCACCATGAAACCCATTAGAGCACCTGTTATGACTTCTCTTCCCGTGTGAATCTTTGTTTCAAGGCGACTTTGACACACAAGCAAAGCCATAATCAAGCCTAAAACAAAGACTATACCGCTCTCCGTTGCAAATACTATTGCCGTTAACATTGAAAACGCTAGGGCGCTGTGACCGCTAATCCAACCGCCTTTAAGAAAACTATGCTGTCCCTTAAAAGTTTTCACTACAATTACCAGAATTAATACAGTGAAAAGACTTACGATGGTGATATATAGCTTGTTGGGAGAACGTAGCGCCTTTACTAAATCTACAGTCCAAGCGTTTAATTTATCATGAAATATTATTATTCCTATCACTATTGCATTTATGCTGGATAGCAAAACTGCTGCCGCTGCTACATCTTTTGCAATCTTTGCCAATGGGTCATAAGTGGTCGCAACTACATCTATAGAGGCTTCGAGTGCAGTATTCACAAGCTCTGCTATCAGAACAAAGAAAGCCGCAAATAATAATGCTATAAACTCCAGCTTTTGGATTCCTAGGAAAAGACTAAGTATAAGGACAAGAAAAGCCAACAAAAATTCTATTTGCATATTGCGCTGAGTTCTTAATACGTAGATTAAACCTTCGATAGCGTTGTTGAAGCTCTCTATGAGGCTTCTTTTCTGCTTCATATAAACGTCAACTTCTTATATCCGAAACCATCTAGTAAATTTTCTTCTTTCTCTGCCATAACTTTAGCATCTTTATCATTTCTATGGCTATAGCCGGTCAAATGTAATATCGAGTGAACAAGCAATAATCCGATTCTATGGTTAACCATTTCCCTATTGCTTGTACATCTAGCCTTAACTTCTTTCGGACATATAACGATTTCTCCAAGCATATTATTTCCTGCCTCTTCATCTTTAAGAAAAAAGGAGAGAACTTCTATGGAAGCATCCTTTCCGCGAAAGCGCTTATTCAATTTCCTTATTTCGGCCGGGAGAACAAAGCTTATACTAAGCTCTGAATCCTTTTCGTGTTTGAGTTGATTTAAGGTGTAGATTCCTAAATCTTTAACTGCTCTTTTAACCAGATTTATTTTTTGCCTGTCACTTATTAGGATCTCCATCGATCTTAGAAAAGGGCAATTACTTCAAGGAGGGTTTTATTAACTTTCATATTCCTTGTATGCTTCAACTATATTTTGAACTAACTTATGACGAACTACGTCTTTTGCACCAAGGTGCACAAAGCTGATTCCTTTTACGCCCACCAAAATATTTTGCACTTTGATAAGCCCCGAGCCACCACTTGACGGAAGATCGACCTGCGTTACGTCTCCCGTGATTATCATCTTTGAACCGAAGCCTAAACGAGTGAGAAACATTTTCATTTGCTCCGGTGAAGTATTTTGAGCTTCATCTAAAATTATCAGAGCATTGTTCAAAGTTCGACCGCGCATATAAGCTAGTGGAGCAACTTCTATTGTTCCTCGCTCTAAATAAGCCTGGAATTTTTCAACTTCCATCATGTCGTATAAAGCATCATATAAAGGACGTAGGTAAGGATCTACTTTTTCATAAAGTGTCCCCGGCAAAAAGCCTAATTTTTCTCCCGCTTCAACAGCCGGACGCGTTAAAATCACCCGGCTTATTATTTTCAGTTTAAGAGCACGAACCGCCCAAGCCATAGCCAGATATGTTTTTCCGGTTCCGGCAGGGCCGATTGAAAACGTCACGGTATTCTTGCTAATTTCTTCTAAATACTTCTTTTGGCCTTTAGTCTGAGGAGCTATAGCTTTTCCTTGATGAACTACTATTGCCTCTTTCGTTAGTTCACTTGGATAAACGTCTTCTTTAACTAAGTCAATTGTTTTACCAATATTTGCAGCATTAATTTCTCGTCCGGCTTCTATCAGCTTTATTAATTCCTGGAAAACAGTAGCCACGGTTTCCACTTCTTCGGCACTTCCTTTTATTTTAATCTGATTGCCGCGCACCATAATATCGCTATCGAATTGTTCTTCAATAAGTTTGAGCAATTTATCGTGGTGACCGAGAATGTTGATCATGTCTTTATGGTTTTCTATTTTTATTAATTTTTCTGTTATTTTCATGGGGTCATTATAACTTTTTTACATAACATAGTTAACTGCTTATGACTAATATTGAATAATTATTTTTGCCGGATTTGAAATCATCGATGATTATGCAAGTAAAACTTAAACTTTTCTATTTATCAACAAGCAGCTTTATCGCTATTTGATTTATTTTTCTGCCGTCAGCTCTTCCCTTTACTTTAGGCATTAAGTTTTGCATTACTTTTCCGATATCTTTTTTGCCGGAAGACTCTGTTTCTGTTATTGCCGCCTTCGTCATCTCTTCTAATTCTGCATCGGATAATTGCTCCGGGAGATATTTTTGGAGGACTTTTATTTCATCTTCTTCTTTTTGAGCTAATTCTTCTCGTTCGGCTTTTTTGTATTCTTCAACGGATTCCCTTCTCTTCTTAACTTCGGAGCTTGTAACTGCTAGAATCTCATCTTCTTTTAGCTCTTCGCCCTTTTCAATTTCTCTATTGTGAATGGAAGAAATGAGAAGTCTTAAAGTCGAAGTCTTTATTTTTTCTTTGGCAAGCATACTTTGCTTTAAATCATTCTTTATTTCATCAATCAAAGTCATATAGCTCCCTTCGGTAGAAATCCAAAATTCTAATATCTAAATTCTAAACAATTTCAAAATCCTAATTTCAAACCTTTCTTTAAGATTTTCGTTCGAGCTTTTTAATTCGATTTATCATTGTTACCACAAAGTCTTACTTGTTTTGAATTTT
>JAUUWJ010000221.1 GCA_030589175.1 Actinomycetes bacterium | reverse complement strand
CTTTTGGAATAGCATCGGCCAGATGGTAGAAAAAATCAAAGACTACATGTTTATCGCGATTTTTTACTACTTTGCTACGGCTAAAGCTTTGGCCGATAAAGAGATAGGACTGGTAAGCTTACTTGTCTTATCGAGTATTATCATTGCCTCAACAGCATTTGCTTTTTACTGGTTTACCCGAAGAGACTTCGCTATATAAATCTTCAAACTAGAATCTTCAATCAAGAATAATATCTTTTCTAATAGTTCATAACCTATTTCAAGCTATTCCCTACCTTAATTAAAAGTTTTACTTCCCTAGGCTAGGGTAAATAGAGCTAGCAAAAACAACCTATTATTCTATGAACAAAAAATCGGCTCCTAATAGCCAAAAAAAAGTATTAAGCGTCTTTACGCTGGCAATGATAAGTATTGCCGCTATCGCCAGCCTTAGAGTCTTGCCAACATCTTCTGAATTTGGTTTGTCTTCCGTTCTAGTATTCATAATTACCGCAATTGTCTTTTTTATCCCGACTGCCCTCGTTTCAGCCGAACTGGCAAGCGTCTGGTCGCAAACCGGCGGAGTTTATCTTTGGGTAAAACACGGTCTTGGCCCACGCTGGGGTTTTCTAGCCATATGGCTTCAATGGACACAAAACATAATATTCTATCCTACGGTTCTTGCTTTTACGGGAGCAACTATTGCTTTTGCCTTTAATCCCGCCCTTGCAAATAACAAGCTTTGGACTCTGGGTATCGTTATTATTGTTTATTGGGGTGCGACATTTGCCAATCTGTTGGGGATGAAGGCATCCGGCTGGATAAGTACGGTAGGTGCAATCTTTGGTACGATTCTTCCGGCATTATTTCTTATAGTACTGGGTTTTGTATGGCTGGGAACTGCCAGTGCGGATCAAATACACTTTAGTCCCAAAGCCCTTGTCCCTGATTTTGAAAACATTAAGACTCTCGTATTTGGGGCGGGCGTATTATTAGCTTTTGGCGGAATGGAGCTTTCCTCCGTGCACGCAAAAGAAGTAAAAAACCCACAGCGCGATTATCCGAAAGCAATACTTTTAGCTACGATAATAATTCTAATATTGTTTATTTTCGGCACTTTATCAGTCAGTATCGCTTTGCCAAAAAAAGACATCAGCTTAGTAGCCGGAGTTATGCAGGCTTTTAAAATCTATCTTGACTCATACAAAATACCCGTTTTTATTCCTATAGTCGCTTTACTTGTAGCATCAGGAGCAATTGCTCAAGTAACCACCTGGATAGTCGGCCCAAGTAAAGGATTGCTAGCAACAACATTCGATGGAGATTTGCCGCCCTTTTTTAGGCGACTTAACAAAAACGGAATGCCAAGAAATCTTCTTTTTATCCAAGGGCTGATCGTAACCGTGCTGTCTCTGATCTTTTTATTTATGCCTACGGTCAGCAGCTCTTACTGGATACTTACCGCTCTTACAGCCCAGCTTTATCTAATTATGTACCTTTTAATGTTTTCTGCCGCTATTGTCTTAAGATATACCAGGCCGGATTTGCCGCGCGGCTATAAAGTGCCTGGCGGTTTTGCCGGTATGTGGATTGTTTGCGGTCTCGGTTTTATAGCTTCCGTAATTACCATAATCTTGGGATTCTTTCCCCCCGCTCAACTAAAAACCGGGAGCGTAGGTTTTTTCGATGCCTTTTTAGTTATAGGAATAGTACTGTTCATAGGCATTCCTCTAATAATCTATCATCTGCGTAAACCAAGTTGGCGACTGCAAGAACTTAAAAAAAGGAGATAAACAAAATGCTTAAAAGAAAAATTAACCTGGAAAAAATTGAAGAATCAAAAAAAGGCCATGCTAGCACATATAGCGATAGGGACTTTGACCAAGAGATTCCAAAACACAGGATTCCTCAAAAAAGCATGCCGGCAAACGCCGCTTATCAACTGGTTCATGATGAGCTAAATCTTGATGGCAATCCAAGCCTTAACTTGGCGAGTTTTGTAACAACTTGGATGGAGCCTGAAGCAAATCAGTTAATCGCCGAAAACATTCATAAAAACTTCATAGATCATGATGAATATCCCCAAACCGAAATAGTTGAAGAGCGTTGCGTAAATATGCTGGCCAGGTTATTTAATGCTC
>JAUUWJ010000009.1 GCA_030589175.1 Actinomycetes bacterium | reverse complement strand
TTCTTCGACAAATTTATCAATCCAGGGCAAAAGATGCTTTTCCAAAAAAACTTGCTGACTAACCTGAAAATACTTTTCCTTTTTTTCTTCTTTGGCATCAATTGCTTTTGCTTCGTCGAGACATAAATTTTGCATAAAATCAAGTTCAACTGCTATATGATCAGGCATGTCCTTAAATTTTTCTACCGGCTCATATCCTAACTCTTTGTATGTTTTTATAACCCTGACAGTAGAGTTTCCCCACATTAATCCTCTTACTGTCTTTTCTCCAACTTGACGCTCATCCGTATAAACTGACTCCCATGGAGCTGCATGCTTAGGGCCAGTGCCTACAAATAACCTAACGTATTCAAAGCTTAAATCTTTGGCAGCATTTTCTCCCGTGTTGACTTCATCAAGAACAAGCCCTAGTTCTTGTAAAACCTCACTTATTTTTGGTTTCTTTAGCTCATTGATAAACTTCTCAGTTGGTTCGCCTTCGTAAAGCCTGGAGAAAAAACCGTAGGTATTAGATCTTTGAAGAGCGGTATCAGAGCTTGCCAATCTAGTTTTTATTTGTCTTTCACCTCTTCTTTTGACGTCCAATCCGGCCAAAGCTTTTTCGCTACTTCATAATCTACTGTTCCATCACCAAGCATGCCTTGGCTAACACCGCGGTAAGGTTTAAATAACCCCATTCCTATATAGGCGTGACCTAGTATTGCTACGCCAATAATAAAAAATCCTATATCGTGAAACACGGTAGCCATCATAATGACATTTTTCGGAAAAGATCCTCTAAAAAGCATCAAGAATCCGGTAAGCACTTGCCAGAGAGCCCCGCCAATAAGCAATATAGCTACCAATCTTTGACCCGGCTTTCCTTTACCTTTGGTCTTGGGCATTTTGGTAGAAGGCCTGAAGAGCCAAAGAGGAAACCTAAGAATCCACTTGGTATCATTTTCCCCCCATTGAAAGGTCTCTTTCAAAAAGCTTTTAAAACCTTCAAAATTTGAAACAATGGCAAGCAAGGGCACTATTATGAAAATTACAGCCGCTGCGCGATGCAGTATTCTTGTAACATTAAAGCCGCCTACTAAATCAGCTAACATATTAAAGTCGGGAGCTATTAATGCCAGTCCGGTATAAATAAACACCGCAAACGCTAACAGATTTATCTGATGGACAATTCTGGCAATTCTTGAATATCTTAGTACTCTCTTAGCCATCACTGCCTCCAATAGATGAACTAACCATGCTAAAACCTAAGGCGGCAAAAGTTGCCGTTGCTGCAACAGCGCCAACTACTTTTACCATTCTTTTTCCGTCAAATATTTCTCCATTTCCAAGTGACGGAAGATTGAATACCTCTTTATTTGCCGGAAGAATATATAGGACAGATAGACCGCCGAGTTCTAACGGACCGTATTTGTCACTAGCTTTCATAAGCATCTTATTGCCTTGCAAAACATCATTTTTTATCTTACTAACAACGCTACTTTTATCATTGAAATCACCAAACTGCCTTGCTTTACCCACGCATGTATTAACGCAGGCGGGCTCAATGCCTTTTGCTAGCCGATGAGCGCAAAATGTACATTTATCTGCTTTTCCGTAAGATCTTTTTCCTCCCCACTCAACAGCTCCGCCAACTTCATCAACAACGTCTGAATTCAAATAACGAGCATCATAAGGGCAAGCATCCAGACAATAGCCACAACCTATGCATTTCTCATAATCGATTAACACCAGTCCGTCATTTCTCTTATAGGTGGCCTCTACCGGGCAAACATCAACACAAGGAGGCTTTTTGCAGTGCATGCAAAGCATGGGAACAAAACGCTTTTTTGTCTTTGGATAGGTACCAGTTTCAAAAATCTTTACATGAGTACGAAAAGACCCAAGTCCGACGCTATTTTCCGCTTTACAGGCAACAGTGCAACCTTGGCAACCCACACATCTTCTTGTATCTACTAGCATTCCCCACTGTTTAGCCAAAATTACTCCTTTAAGCCTTTCTTACTTTAACTAAAGTGTTCGACCAGGCATATTCGCCACCAACCGGATCCGTGTATTTTTTTGATGATTCCATTATCGGGTTTGGCGAATAGCCGACAACCGTTTTATCTTCCCAGTTTTTTACAATAGGATTGACCTTTTCATTAGCAAAACCACCCGTGTTTACCGGAGTTCCCTTATTAACTCCGAAAGGATACATTCGATTAGACGTTGTTGTCTTTCTGCCAAAACCTTTCTCTAGTTCCTGTGCCGGAAAATCTTTTGACGCGTCAAACATCTTCCTTTGCTTCCCTTCTTCTTTGACTAGTCCTTTGCTTGCCAAATCACCGTATTTCCAGTGGCCCAGACTTGCCGAAACGAATATACAATCGGGATTAATTCCTTCGGTAACATATGCATAACATTTCATTTTCTTGGCTGCCTTGCCACTTTCTATTATTATTTCATCGCCTGTACTTATCCCTTTCGCTTTGGCAGTTTTGGGGTTTATCCAGGCCGGGTTAAAGCCGACAATTTCCATAAGCCAGGCAACATTTGCCGTTCTTGACTGGGTATGTACGTTTGGTTTTCCGGTTATAAGTATTAATTCGTCATTCTTCTTTCCTTTAGTAGGCTCAGGTTCTTTAAAATCCGGGAGGGCCGAATGACCTTCTTCTTTCCAGCTCTCGGCATAAATCGTAAAAAGACCCGTCTCGGTTGTAAAACCTTTGTAATACTTTCCGTCCCTTACAACACCTTTTGTTTCCTTTCCTTTATCGTCAAGTATAGGTCCATCGCCATCGGGGAACTTATATTCTTTTTCCTTCATTTCGGCAATATCTTCTTTTTTTAGCTCTTTTGAATATGTATGATATTTGCGTAACTTATCTCTTTCCGCTTCAGTGAGCTCGTCGTAAGCTTTGTATTTTTTGCCTTCAATAGTGGGAATGATTACACCTTCTTCTTTAATTTTTTTCCACGAACCCTTGCCCCACTCTGTTTCGACAACTTCTTTTTGATAAGCATCAAGAGAGCGGGTTTTAAAATACTTCGCTGTTTCTCCACCGACTTTCCTGGCAATTTCAAAATAGTTGTCATATACCGAGGATGATTCATACATTGGCTCTACAATTGGTTGGTAAAGCTGTAAGAACGGCATTTGATCAGCCGAGGGCATTGCCGATACAGCAAGACGCTCTAAATAAGTAACATCAGGTATTATCAAATCCGCAACTTCTACCGCAGTCTCGCTCCAGAAAGGTGAAAAATCAACAATGTACTTGAGTTTCTTGGTATCATACATAAACTCACGCCAGCGTTTTACATCCGGATTCGAGTAAATCGGATTGTACATATGTATCATATAGAGGTCTATGTTGTAGCCGCTTTCTTCAACATAATCAGGCAACAAATGGTAAGCATGGTGACTCGCCAGTGGAAACCATTCATGATCAATGTCTTTAATTGGAAAATCGCCTTCCGGGTCTGTTGGGTCGGGTTTTACTTTACCGGCTTTTCCGCCTTTAGGCAGACAAAAACCACCTTCTTCATCAATGTTTCCAACTAAGGCATTTAAAAGCGTTAGATTACGAGCATTCATGGCACCGTTAACGCTATTGGAAAGTCCGTTGTATCCACGGGCGCAACACTTAGGAGCAGCCTTTGCAAACTCTATGGTTATTCTTTCAATGTCCGCCGCTTTTATACCGCTGATTTTTTCCGCCCAAGAGGGAGTAAATTTTTTTAAATGCTTAACTAATTTATCGTAAGGATAATTGCTCCATTCATTTATAAACTTCTTGCCTGCTGCCGGCACTTTGTTCTTTGACGTCAAGACGTTACACATTGCCAATAGAACCGCCCCGTCTGTTCCCGGCTTTACCGGAAACCAATTATCTGCCTGTCCCGCCGTATGAGAAAGTCTGGGATCAAACACAACAAGCTTTGCTCCCTTTGCTCTGGCATCCATAATCCGCTGGGACATCGGAACAGACATATATGAAGCTTCAAAAACGTTATCTCCGAAAAGAATTGTGTACTTAGACTTGGCAACATCAGCCATATCAATGTCAGCACCCATAGATGTCTCATATCCAACCTTTAAAGATGCTTCGCATATTGAAGTGTGATTAAATGTGTGTTTTGTTCCTATTGCCTTGCCGAACCGTTTTAAGATAGTCTTATCTCTATCACGGCCCTTGTGGATAGCAATCTTTCCCGCGTCTTTCTTTTTTTGAATTTCTTTTATTTTTTCCGCTACTATATTAAGAGCTTCGTCCCGGGTTATTCTTTCCCATTTATCTTCTCCGCGCTTGCCCACTCTTTTCATCGGATACTTTATGCGGTAAGGATCGTATAAATATTGGATTCCCGCTTGTCCTTTAGCGCAAATTTTACCTCTGTTATTAGGGTGTTTGGAGTTGCCCTCAATCTTTACTAGACGTCCGTCTTTAACAAAACCTGTGATGCCATCGGTAACTCCACACATAAGACAAGTGCTGTTAATTTTTTTGAGTTTTTTTCCGGTAAGAGATATTCCCTGGCCGCCTTCTTTAAGTTTTTCTCTGCCAAAGGCTTTTAGCGTAGTTGTCTTGCTACCAAGACTTACTAGCGTGGCTGTTGCTGCTCCTAGTTTTAAGAAATTCCTTCTACTAAGTTTCAAATGCTGCGTCCTAATTTAATCGATAGTTCAACGGTTACTTTTGTTTTGTTGCTTAATCTATAATATAGAAAGTTGGTAAAATAAGTCAATATATTTTTAGATATTTTTTATTAATATTTACACTACAACTTAACTGTAATAATGTATTAATCAACGAATGATAGACATAATAAAAATCGCCGAAAAGTTAGTTGAAACGCCAGCCGATATTCAAGTAGAGCTTGATAACAGCAAGTGCTTGAAGCAATTTAAGTTCAGCAAATGTTCTACTTGCCACCAAGTTTGTCCGGAAAAAGCAATAAAAATCGAAAATAATAAAATTTTATTTTCCAAAGACAAATGCACATCCTGCGGCCTTTGTCTGAGCGTTTGTCCTAACGAAGCGTTTTATTCAAAACCTTCTTTTTTTAATTTAGTATTAGATAAACTAGACTCCGATAAAATCACATCTTTCAGTTGTCAGAAATCAAAACAAAAAGAATCTAATAAATTTAATTGTTTAGCAAGTTTAAATGAAGCAATCCTCGTTCAAACTGCTCTTAAAACGCACGGGCTAATCCTAATCACCGATTCATGCAATAAATGTAACTATAAAAATAAAGCTCTTCCTTTAATAAATGAAAAAGTAACATTAGCCAATAATTTTCTTGAAATTATCGGTAGTAGAAAAGAAATAACTATTTCTGAAAAACTCGATATGCAAAAGAACAAACTTAGCAGAAGGCAATTCATGGCAACTGTTTCTAAGAATCTGGCTCATGTTGGTGCATCCGCTTTTTCAAGCAATAAAGATAAAAACAATACCATCTCTAAAAGCCGCCTGATTTTGAAATCAATAGTTGAGAAAGATAAAATTCAAACTAAAAAACAGACAGAGTTGCCGTTCTTCCAGGTAACTTTAAACAAAGATTGCGACCTGTGTCTCAAATGCAGTGAACTTTGTCCTACCGGTGCCCTTTTCAGCCAGGTGAAAAAAGAACACCTACGACTAAGATTTCAAACGCTTAAATGTAGCGGTTGCAAGCTTTGCCTCGATGCATGCCCAAGGGCTAGCCTTAATATCGCTAGCCTAACTAATACGGCACTCTTGAAAAGAAATTTGATATTAAAAAAATCAAAAGTCAGTAGGTGCTCAAGCTGTGGCCGATTGCTAACAGATAAAGAGCAGAACACTTGCCTCAGTTGCCAGAAAAAGAAAACCTTTAATAGCAATATCGAATCGCTTTTTGCTTAATCTATATTGATTAAGCTATTTGAATTTTAGCTCGACCCCTGCTAAACTCATAAATCATAAACTAGGAGATATTTATGCTCGGACTAGGACCACAAGAACTTTTCTTAATACTGCTTATCGCTCTGTTGATTTTTGGACCTAAGAAGCTCCCAGAACTCGCCCGCTCTATTGGTAAAGCAATCAACAGTTTTAATCAGACCAGTAAAAAAATTTTAAAAGATGTGCAAAGCTATGCCGAAGAAGACACTAAAGACGATAAGCCAAAAAGTCAATCCCCTAGCTAAAAAAGATTAAGGTTAATATCAAAGAATCTTATCCAGCTTCTGATCGACTTTCACGAAGACGTTTTTTTGGAGCAAAAATGAAAGACAACCCCACTCCTAATATATAGAGAACCAGCATAGGCAGAGCCATAATTCCCATTGTTACCGGACTCCAATCAGGAGTAAGAATAGCAGCAGCAAGCAATATTATGATCACTACAACTCTCCATTGCTTTATTAAAGTTATCGGCCTTACGACGCCTACTCTGACCAAAACAACAATAATCACCGGCGTTTCAAATGATATTCCAAAAGCTAGCAAGAAAAGACCTATAAAAGAGATGTATTGGCTTATGGTAAGATAAGGCGTAATCAATCCCGCTCCTTGAGCTTCAAGCCATCTTATAGCTATCGCCAGTACGTAAGTGTAGCCAAAATAAATACCGCCATAAAATAAGGCGACCATAAAAAGGGCCATAACAATTAGAAATCTTTTTTCTCTTTTCGTAAGGCCGGGAACTATAAAGGCCAGTAATTGATACAAGATGAAAGGAAACCCGAGAAGAAAACCTCCCCACAGAGCCAGCTTAAAACGAGCAGAAAACGGCTCCATTACACTAATACTTATGAATTTTTGTACACCGGCAGGTTTTGCGATAATCGAATACAGAAATTCCCAGTAAACATAACAAACAGATCCAAGAACTAAGACAATAATAGAGCTTAGTAACAGTCTCTTTCTCGCTTCGCTAACATGATCCCAGAAATCTATTTTTGCATCATTCATTTCGTTGAATCTTTCCTGAAAAATATTTGAGGAGAATCTATAGAACTCTTATTTAAACTTTAGTCTTATTTGCTTTTCGCTTTTTTTTCGTCGCTTTTGTTTTAGTTTCCGCTTCAGCTTCGCCGTCTTCTACGCCTTTCTTAAATTCTTTGCTCGCTTTTCCGAGAGACTTGGCAACTTGTGGTATTCTCGATGCTCCAAACAATAATACGACTATCGCAAGTATTATCAATAATTCTGTCGGGCCTAGTCCAAACATTGTGCCTCCTTGCAAAACTTATCAATTTCCCTTAGATTATAACACTTGTTTTCACAATAAAAATAGCCTTTTTTTAATTCGCTCTTAATTGCTAGAATCTTTTATTGCTGTTAAAGTAAGGCTCTATTACGAGCAACTTAGATATGAAAATAATCCCTGTAGTTGGACACAGTAAAAGCGGAAAAACAACCTTTTTAGAAAAGCTCATCCCCGAACTAAAAGAGCTTGGATTTCGCGTAGCTGTCATAAAACATGCTCACCACGGTTTTGATTTAGACCACGAAGGCAAAGATAGCTATCGACTAAAGCAAAGTGGCGCTGAAGCAATTTCTATTTCGGGACCTGATAAAGTTGCTCTTATAAAAGATACAAAAGAAGAACTAAGTCTGGATTATTTAGCAAAAGAATTCTTCCCCGACTTCGATATTGTTCTCAGTGAAGGATTTAAAAACTTTCCCTCTCCCAAGATCGAAATTCTTAGAAATGAGATTAGTTCAAACCCTCTTTGTAAGGATGGAGAATTAATACTTCTTGTAACCGATAAGAAAATTAATTTTAAGACAAAGCAGTTTGGCTTAGAAGATGCAAAAAAGATTGCCACCTACCTAAAAGAGAATTATTTGGAAAAACCGGATAAAAAAATAAGAGCGCGCCTTACCGTCAATAATAAAAAAGTTCCCATGAAATCATTTGTCCAAGATCTAATTGGAAAAACAGTCGCTGGCCTAGCCTCATCTTTAAAAGATGTTGAAAATCCAAAAAAAATATTTATTGAAGTTAATCTAGAAAAAGAAAAGAAAAAGAAATAAGATTCTTAATTACTTATTTGTAGTTACCTTCTAAATCAATAACTTTTACAAGCTCTCCTTGTTTTAAGTTTTCGTTTCCTTTCTGCAGTACTGCTATTCCATCAGCTAGCATTGAGCTTAATACTCCTGATCCTTGAAAACCAGTCGTCTTGGCAACATAAGACCCGTTTTTCTTTATCAGATTAACCCTGATATAATTTGTTCTTTTTTTGTGCCTTTTGAGAGGCTGAGCCGCTTCAGCCTTAATTTCTTTATGGGCCAAATCATTTGTTCCGCTCATCTTTTTAAGCATTGGTTTTGCGTATATTTCAAAACAAGTTGCTACCGCAACCGGGTTTCCCGGCAAAGATATTATCGCTTTATTTTGGTAGGTGAAAAATGACAGCGGTTTTCCGGGCTTTTGTTTTACCTTATTAAAAAACCTCTTAGCTCCGATCTTTTCCAAGGCAAGTGAAACAAAGTCATATTTTCCGACACTTATCCCACCAGTGGTTAATACTACATCGGCCTTCTCTATCGCCTTTCGAATTGTCCTTATTGTTTTATCCAAGTTGTCTTTTGTTTTGGCAACATAAGCAACATCAAAATTATTTTTTAAAAGTAAACTCTTTAATAAAAAGCTATTCGAATCGTAAAGCTCGCCCGCTTTTAATATTGTTCCCGGTCTCTTCAGCTCATTTCCGGTTACAACAATTGAGACTTTCGGTTTTTCGAACACTTTTACCTCGCTGACTCCGACCGAAGCCGCCAGAGCTATATGGATAGGTTTTAAAATCGTTCCTTTCTTTATTAATACCGAGCCCTTTTTAATATCTTCACCTTTATTACGTATGTTGTCTCTATCATTTGCAGCACTTTTTATATCAATAGTCTTCTTCTTTTTGTCCTCATCTACATTTTCAATCGGAATTACTGCCGCTGCTCCTTTTGGAACCGGCGCTCCGGTCATAATAGATATTGCCTTTCCTTTGCTCGCTACCTTTGAAGTCTTCTGACCGGCTTTTACTTCTCCTATGACCTTCAAGCAGTTTTTTGTTCCCAGGTCTTGCTTGTGAATAGCAAATCCGTCCATTGCCGAGTTATCAAATAACGGAACCTCAATCTTGGCTTTAATATCATTAACCAAAACATGGCCTAGTCCTTTTTCAAGAAAAACTTTTTTTGCCGGAAGAGACTTAACATTATTTAAGATAATATCTAGAGCTTCTTTTGGCTCAATCATCTGAGTCCTTTTCCAATAATTTTGCAGCTGTAGCCTTAAATCCGGCCACTACCGTTTTTCCGTTATACAGATTTAGTTCTTCGACCGACTGCTTCGTTACCGCCACTTCACTTTTAAAATCTCCGCCTAACTTTATACAGCAAAAAGACTTTTTGTCTTCTATGTTCTCGATTGTTGCTTGGTAACTATTACGAACGCTGCTGTTTCTAAAAGCACCATTATTGCTGATAAAAATATCTTCCGGCCTTATATTAAGCAAAATATGCTGGCCGGCTTTAAATGTACTATCACTAGCTACAATAAAGTTTCTTTTACCTGCTTTAACAATGACAGAACCTTCCTGGCTTTTTTCAACTACAGCTTCAATAAAACTTGTCTTACCCAGAATATCGGCTACTGTTTTATTGACTGGTTTACTTAAGATTTCTGAAATCGGTGCATACTGAAGAATCCGCCCTTTATCAATTATGGCTAACTTTGAACAAAACTTAGCTATATCTTCGAAACTATGACTTACAAAAACAGTCGTAATATTTCTCTTTTTAATAAACGAGAAGAGTTGCTTCTCAATTTTTCTTCGGATTTTTATATCCAGTTCGTGAAACGGCTCATCTAACAGTAGTATCTGCGGCTCATAAACTAATGCACGAGCCAGGCTCACTCGTCTTGCTTCTCCGCTTGATAAATTTTTTGTGTTTCGTTCACTCAAGTGGCTTACATCAAAAGCTTGCATTATCTTTTCGCAGCGTTTGACAATTTCAAGCTTGCTAATCTTTCTAACCTTTAGCGGATAACTTATGTTGGAAAGGACATTCCCTTTGAAAAGCATTGCTTCAGGAAAAACAAGAGCGATATGCTTTCTAACTTCACCTACATTTAAAAGTGGCCTTTCTTCAAAATAAATTTTGCCTTTTGACGGCTTCTCCAGTAAAGCCAGCATGCGCAATAGCGTACTTTTGCCTGCTCCGTTTTCTCCCATCAAGCCTATAATTTCTCCTTTGCCGAGAGAAAAATCACAAGCTTCAATCAATAATTTTTGTTTGTGTCTTAAATAAATATCTTCTAAAGCCAGGTACGAGTCCATACTCTTCCGCCTTTTTGCTGAATTCTGGTTAAAGCAATATTTACAATCAATGTTAAAAGAAGGAGGCTCATTGACAGAGCTATTGCTTTTTCAAAATGACCGGTTCTGGTCTCCAGCACTATCGCTGTTGTCAAAACTCTTGTCTTGCCGGCGATATTTCCTCCTACCATCATTGCGGCACCTACCTCTGATACCACGGCACCATAACCGGCAACAACCGCTGCAATTACCGGAATTTTTGTTTCAAATAAAACCTTTTTATAAAATTCAATCTTTGAAGCTCCTAAAGAAATTATCTGCAGCTTTAACTTTTCGTCCATTGATTGAGCTGCTGCTGCCGTAAATCCTATAACTAAAGGGAGAGCAATTATTGTTTCTGCTATTATCATCGCCGTCGGTGTATACATAAGCCCAAGAGCTCCAAAAATACCGCTTCTCCATAATAGTAGAGCTACTACAAGGCCTATAACTACAGGAGGCACGCCCATTGCCCAATTAAATATGGTAATCAAAAATTCCTTTGCCCGATATCGGCCGAGGCCTATACCCAGACCTATGGGGACTCCTATCAGTAAAGTAATCAAGATAGCAGTTCCCGTAACTTGAAGTGTTCTTAATAATGGCAGAATAACTGTGTTTAACATTATATTAATTCTTTCCTAATCGATTCTCTAACACATAATACAAAGATTTTTCACTTTTTTCTATCCCTAAGAGACTATTATTTCAGAACCGTCAAATAGTGCGCAAGCAGCCGTTATATGTTCAGAAGTCGGAGCCATGACTTCGCCCGTATAGTGAGTCTATTGCTTAGATTTCAGTTTCGTGTACTTTTCGCTC
>JAUUWJ010000085.1 GCA_030589175.1 Actinomycetes bacterium | reverse complement strand
TCCTTTTGGGGATTACTCGAAGATAAAAAAGAAGCGGTTATCGAGATGGCGGCTGCTTCAGGCCTAAACCTCCTCTCTGACACCGAAAGGAATCCTTTAAAGACCTCAACTTATGGAACGGGGCAGTTAGTAAAAGCTGCTGTGGAGGAAGGCGTCAAAAAAATAATTATTGGCGTAGGAGGCAGTGCTACAAACGATGGGGGTATGGGAGCGGCCATTGCTTTAGGCGCTCGCTTTATTGATGAGAATGGAGTTGAGCTGGAAGGAATAGGTGAAAATTTGGCCAAGATTAGAGATATTGATTTGAGTGGTCTGAATAGTGGGCTTGCCGATACCGAGATTTTGGTAGCGGTCGATGTTGAAAATCATTTTTACGGGCCCGAAGGAGCTGCCTTTGTTTACGCGCCGCAAAAAGGGGCAGACGAAGATCAAGTAAAAGAGCTTGATGCCGGACTTAGAAATTTGGCGGCAGTGGTGGAAAGAAAAATATTCTTAGCTCTGCAGCAAGTTAGAGGAGCCGGGGCAGCCGGTGGGCTCGCCGGAGGTTTGATGGCTTTTTTGGGAGCCAAAATAACGCCTGGTACAAAATTAATAACCGAGTTGCTTGATTTAGAAAGAAAGGTAGAGCAAGCAGAGCTTGTTGTGACCGGAGAAGGTTGCATTGATGAGCAAACGCTTTTCGGCAAAGCACCTTCGGGAGTCCTTGATTTAGCCAAGAAGGCAAATAAAAAGGTTGTTATGATTAGCGGCCAACTAGGGGCAGGCTGGGAAAAAGTTGAGGAAGCAGGAGCAAAAGTCTATTCCTTAGCGAAAGATGAAACCGAGGCTAAAGCTTGTATAAAAAATCCCAAACCGGCAATCGAAAAAGTAGTAGAAAAGATAATCAGCGAGATATGATAAGCTTAAACCTGAGTTTTGTAATAGGATTAAATGAGAGCTTATGTGTGAAGCTAAAGCTTATATTAAACAAAACGATAAATTAGAGCTTCTGATGGAAGACGTGGTAAATGTTGTTCCCGAAAACGATAAAGTAATTCTGACTGATATTTTGGGAAAAACTAAGGAAGTCGAAGGTAAAATTCTTCAAGTAGGATTACTTGATCACAAGATAATCTTAAAAGCAAATCCTAAATCCTAATATCGAAATCCTAAACAAACAATAAATTTAAATATCAAATGTTCAAAACTAATGTTTTGAATTTTGAGTATTAGAAATTATTTAGGATTTAGTGCTTAGAATTTTATTCAACCAATCTGTACATGTCCTCTAGGCTAACTAGTCTGTAACCGGCTTCTTTTATGCCCTTTATGATTTGAGGTAGAGCTTGGACAGTATTTCCCCGGTTACCACCGCCATCATGGAGAAGTATAACTTGTCCCGATTTTAGATTATTTAATACTTTCTCTTTTATTTTTCTAGGACTTTTCCTCTTCCAATCCGAGGTATCGATGTTCCATAAAGAGATATGATATTTTTCTTTTAAGACAAAGTTTATTGCCGAGGAATTAAGTAACCCCCAGGGAGGCCTAACCCATTTTGTTTCAATACCGGCCGCTTTTTTAATTTCTCGTTTAGTCTTTTGCAGTTCATTCTTTATTTTTTTAGGAACGTTTTTATTTAGAGGGATGTGATTGTAGGTATGGTTTCCGATCGTATAACCTCTTCCGGCCATCAGCTTAAGCAGTTTTGCTCTTTTCTCAACTAGCCTGCCTACTACGAAAAAACTGGCTTTTGCTTTATATTGTTTGAGTATTTTCAGGATTTGCCCGGTGTATTTACTTGGTCCGTCATCAAAGGTCAGGGCGACGACTTTTCGGTAGCGAATATTTATACGCCCGATTGTAAAATCAACCGGCTTTAGTTTCCATTTGTCGGAAACAACTTTTTTACTCACCTGTCCTTTTTCTACCATCTTAAGGCCGGGCCGCCCTCTTTTAATCACATAAATAAAAGCGCCTTTGCCTTTATATACTATTTTGGATTGGACGGTTTCGAGGGCAGTTTTGATCTCCTCTTTCGTATCTTTACCGTTCTGTGTCGCAATTTTGTCCTCATTTTTCACTGAATAGGAAGGATTGGCAAACTTATTGTTTACCCATATTTTAGGTGGCTCTCCTTTTGCACCAGCAATAGCTTTTCCCTCTACATCTATCAGACGCCCGTATTTTGGCATTTTCTTGATTCGGGTTAAAAAGTTTTCTACGGTTTCTCCCCGAACTGCCTTTAGATCCTTGCCGTTAAGTTTAATAGGAACATAGTGATAAAACTGGTAAAATAATATTTCAACCAGTATAAATACTACAATCGCTATAGAAAAAACTAAGTAATTTAAATTTATTTTAGGCGCGACTTTCTTTTTCATAATAGTTAAGGAATTTAAAAAGCGCAGGCTAAATACTTTACCCAGGGCTAATTTTAACACAAAATGGTAAACTCTTACTCAAAAGCCGGTGTAGATACAAAAAAAGCGGAAAATGCTCTTTCTTCAGTAAAAGAGCTGGTAACCGGCACCTATAATAAAGCGGTTATATCTCCTGAAAACGGTTTCGCATCCCTTTATCAACTCAATGAAGGCCAAGTATTAGCGGCGGCAACCGATGGCGTGGGCACGAAGCTTGACATCGCTATTGAGATGAAAAGCCATCGGGGAGTCGGAGTTGACCTGGTAGCTATGGTTGTAAATGATATTGCCGTTTATGGGATAAAACCTTTATTTTTTCTCGATTATATGGCGACTTCTAAACTTAAGCCGGAGGTGTTTTCCGAAGTTGTTGAAGGGATTGTTGATGGCTGCAGGCAGGCCGGTTGTGTTTTGATAGGGGGAGAAACGGCGGAGATGCCCGGATTTTATCCAAACAGCAAATATGACCTAGCTGCATTTGCTGTAGGACTGGCTGAAAAAAAGGATTTAATTACCGGAGAAAACATTAAGCCTGGTGATATAGTGCTAGGGCTTTCTTCTTCAGGTCTGCACAGCAATGGTTTTTCTTTGGTAAGGAAAATTATAAAGGATAATGATATTTTGCTTTCTCAAGACTTTGAAGGCAAAAAGCTCGGAGAGGTTTTATTAGAGCCAACAGTTATATACAGTGAGCTTGTCCAAGACCTTAAGGATAAAGCAGAGGTTAAGGGTTTTGCTCATATTACCGGCGGCGGCTTTTCAAATATTGAAAGAATCTTACCTTCGGGGACAAAAGTAATTATTAATAAAGGCGGTTGGGAGAAGCCTGCAATTTTTTCTTTTATTCAGGAAAAAGGTGAAGTAGATTCAAATGAGATGTTTGATATTTTCAATATGGGTATTGGCATGGTCGCAATCGTAGATAAAAGCCAAGTTCAGGCGATAAAAGAAGTTTCTAGCTCTCATAAAATTGCCGCTTTTGAAATCGGTAAAATCGAAAAGGGAAACAAAGAGGTTGTAATTGAGTAGGAAAAGAATAGCCGTTTTAGTGTCAGGGAGCGGTTCAAATCTTCAAGCTTTAATAGATTCGGCAAAAGAAGGCTATTTTGATGCTGACATAGTTTTAGTCATAAGTAATAATTCTAATGCTTTTGGGCTGGAAAGAGCCAAAAAAGCTAATATAGTTTCAAAAGTCGTATCACTTTCCGATTTTGAAAGCCGTGAGATTTATGATAAAGAACTAATCAAAGTTATTAATGAGCATGATATAGACTTAGTTGTATTAGCCGGATACATGTTGATTTGTTCGGAAGCATTTGTAGATGGGTTCTACGGACGTTTAATAAATCTCCACCCTTCCCTGCTCCCTTCTTTTGCCGGAGCTGACGGCATTGGCGATGCTCTTAATTACGGAGCAAAAATTACTGGCGTTACCGTCCATTTTGTGGATAAAGGTTGTGATACCGGCCCGGTTATTATGCAAGAAGCAATAGAAATTAAAGAAGGCGAGAGCAAAGAAAACTTGGCCGAGAAGATTCACAAGATTGAGCATAAACTACTTCCCAAAGCAGTTAAGTATTTTGTCGAAGGAAAGCTAAAACTCGAAGGCCGAAAAGTCTCCGTTTTTTAACTTTTTAAAGTTACAAATATTTATTGTTTTGCTATAAGCAGATTTTTGGCCCCTCCGTGACTATGGGATTAATTCGGTTCCACAGGGGGTAATTTGAAACTCGCTTTGCTCAAACATCAAATTACCCCGCTGTTCCACCTCATTAATCCACATGGTACTCAGAGGCCAGAAAGTATCTGCTTATAGGGCGATTAAAACCCCAAAAACATAAAAAGTATTGCTAGCTACTAGAAGTCGAAGATCGTACTGGCTTCCAGTTTCTAGACCTCAGAGGCCGCAAATGACCTGCTTGTTTTGGAAGGAAAACCAAATGCATCATTTAAGAGTTAGTAATTGTTCATTGCTAATTGATTATATGACTCTTTTTTCGGTAATAATGAAATCAACTTTTTGATCATGCTTGTTATGCGGAAGTTTGTCGACGATTTGTTCTTCAAAGGCTAGCCCGATAAAAATGGGGGTCTCGGGTATCGGGTCTCGGGTCTCGGCAATAAGCCGGTCATAGTAGCCACCGCCGTAGCCCAAACGATGATGTTCTTTATCAAAGGCAACTCCTGGAACAATAATTACATTTAAATCTTTT
>JAUUWJ010000075.1 GCA_030589175.1 Actinomycetes bacterium | reverse complement strand
AGATGTCGAGCTTCCCGAAAGTATGAAAAGGGCTATGGCTCGCCAAGCGGAAGCGGAGAGGGAAAGAAGAGCTAAGATAATTCATGCCGAAGGTGAATCTCAGGCTTCTGAAAAATTGGCAAAAGCCGCTTCGGTAATCGGCAAAGAGCCCACGGCTTTACAATTGCGTTACCTGCAAACTTTGACCGAAGTAGCAGCTGAGAAAAACTCGACAATAATTTTTCCGATGCCCATTGATATAGTCAAACCGCTCATACAATTTCTAGACCAAGCAGGCAAAAAGACAGACGCTCTAAAGACTGCCGCAAAACAAGCTAAAGATAATTAGCATCGTTTTGCTTCAAATAGCCCCTATTAGCAGTGCTATAATAAAAACCCGAATATTGTAATATTTTGGTTAAAATTATGAGTAAAGCACTAAACTTTAAACTAAAAAATGCGCCTAAAAAACCCGGTGTTTATAAATTCAAGGATAAAAAAGAGGAAATAATATATATTGGAAAAGCCAAAAACCTCTTTAAACGAGTCAATTCTTATTTTCAAAAAGACCAACAAGAGTTGAAGGTCCGGCGGCTTGTAAAAAAGATAGCCTCTGTCGACTTCATGGTCACCGATAACGAAATCGAAGCTCTTATCTTAGAACTCAATCTCATTAAGAAACATCAACCGGCGTATAACATCGAGTATAAAGATGACAAAAGTTATCCTTACATCGCGATAACTTCAAATGATGAGTTTCCCCGAATTACTATTACCAGAGAAGCTCATAAAAAAGGAGCTAAATATTTCGGTCCTTATGTTAACGTTACCGCCTTGCGGCAAACGGTAGATACTTTGCGCTCGATATTCCCTCTTCGCACTTGCCGGGATACGACTCCGGGTAGAATTAGTCATCGACAAGTTAAAAAAGGGAAAGTGACTTACTCGCCATGCTTAAACTTTCACATTGAAAAGTGTGCTTCTCCTTGCAGTAAAAGAGTAACGGTAGAGGATTATGAACGCATGGTCAAAAGAGTTGTTGATTTTCTGGAAGGAAAAGGAAAAGAAACGCTCGCGATCCTCGGCAAGGAAATGAAAGAGGCCAGTTTAGGGCAGCAGTTTGAGAGGGCTGCCAGGATTAGAGACCGGTTAGAGTTTGCCGAAATAATCCTGGGAAAGCAGAAGGTTGCCAGTGAAAGCGACGACGACTTGGATATTTTTGGATCCGCTTCAAAAGACGGCTATTTCTCCGTTGCCTTGTTTATGGTAAGACGCGGTAAGCTTCTGGGCAGTGAAAATTATGAATTTAAGGTAAACGCGGAGACAGAGCCGCAGACTTCTTTTATGAAGTGCTACTATCACTCGACTAGTTTCATTCCCAAGGAAGTGCTTTTAGCTGAAGATATTGCCGATTCAAGTACGCTCAAAATTTGGCTTGAAAAGATCAGGAAAGGACAAGTCGAAATTAGAGTTCCGCAAAGAGGAAGAAAAAAGCGGCTCATTGAACTTGCGTCAAAAAACGCGCAGCATAATTTAGATTTTTATCTGAAACGGCTGCAAGTTGAAAGCGAGAGGGCGATGAAAGCTCTTAAACAGCTTAAAGATAGCACGGGCTTCAAGATGCCATATCGAATAGAGTGTTTTGATGTTTCCAATATTGCCGGTAAAGTCGCAGTCGGCAGTATGGTTGTTTTTGAAAACGGCAAACCTAACAAAAGCCATTATCGCAGGTTTAAGATTCGCTATGACAAAGGAATCGATGATTATAAAATGCTCGCTGAAATTATCGGACGTCGTTTAAAGGGACTGCTGAAATCAGACAATGATAGTTTCAAGACAAAGCCTGATTTGATTTTGGTCGATGGCGGCAAAGGACAGCTTTCTGCGGCAAAAGAGGCCATAGACCGGTACTACTCTGACATTAGCGTTGGGGCTCTGGCAAAAAGGGAAGAGGAGTTATTTATTCCTTTGAAGTCGAGTCCTATCAATTTGAAAAAGGATGGTTCCGCTTACCGCCTGATTCAGCAAATTCGTGATGAGGCGCACCGCTTTGCGCTTGAATATCATCGCAATTTGCGCTCTAAAAAAATGCTTGCCTCCGTTTTAGATAATATAGAAGGAATAGGCAATGCTCGCCGTAAGCTTTTACTCAACAATTTTGGTTCAGTTGAGAAGATAAAAAAGCTTAACTCGAAAAAGTTGGCTAAAGAAACCGGCATTGGCAAAGGTCTTTCTGAAAAAATCATAAAATCTCTAAAACAACTCTAAAATCTACCTTTTCAAAGGTAATAATGTAATTACCAAAGTTCTGCACTGTTTACTATTACACTCTCTAGCGTGATAGTGAATGCTAATCCTCTTAATGTCGCACTCTCTAGTGCGGAAGTCCGAGAGGGTTAAAAAAATTAGCCTTGGATATTTTAATAAGAACTGATGGGTAATGAAAAGTTCAAAGTAGCAATTGAAAAATTAAAGGATGTTCAAGATCCCAAGCTTTTTAAATTTGAGAGCACGGCCGATATTGAACCGTTGGTCGGGACGATCGGCCAGGACAGGGCTTTAGAAGCGCTCCAGTTCGGAACCGGTGTCGAGACCGAGGGCTATAATATTTATGCGGCTGGGCCGATAGGCACGGGAAAAGAAACTACGGTTAAGTCTTTCATTGAGAAGCTTGCCAAGGAAAAAGACATTCCTCAAGATTGGGTCTATGTCTATAACTTCAAAAACAAAGATCGCCCAAAAAGCATTCCGCTTCCTCCGGGCAGAGCGAAAGAATTTACTAAAGATATGCATGAGTTGATAGAAGGGGCAAAAAATGAGATTCCCAGAGCTTTTGAGAGCGAAGAGTATGAGAAGCGGCGAACTAAGATCATAAACGATTTTCAAGACTCCAGAGATAATGCAATGACTGAAATGCAAGAAAAAGCAGCTGAGCAAGGTTATGCTGTAGAGATCACGACAGCTGGTATTGTCACAATCCCGCTTATTGGCGGTAAGCCGATGAAAAGAGAGCGGTTCGCCAAGCTTAAGGAAGCCGATAAAAAACGGATATCGGAAAAAGGGGAAAAAGTCCAAAATAAGATTAATGAACTGCTGCGATCCTTAAGGCAAGAAGAAAAAAATATAAAAGATGAAGTTAAAAAACTGGACAAAGAAATTGCTTTATTTGCTATTGGCCACCTTTTAGATGAGATTCGCTCTAATTACAAAGAATATCCAAAGATTATTGATTACTTAAATCAGGTTGACAAAGATATCATAGCTCACCTCGATGACTTTAAGGGTAAGGGAAAAGATGAGGCTGCTCTAGCAGGGCTTGAAATGATGCGGCGTCATCCTTCCTTCGAGCGGTATAAAGTAAACGTATTAGTTGATAACACAAATACGAAAGGGGCTCCGGTTATCTTTGAAGAAAATCCGGGCTACTACAATCTATTTGGAAAAATTGAATATAGACCGGAGTTGGGAGCGGCGGTCACCAATTTTAACATGGTAAAACCGGGAGCCGTTCACCGGGCAAATGGAGGGTATCTTGTCATAAGAGCCTTCGATATTTTGACAAATTATTTTTCTTGGCAAGCTCTAAAAAGGACATTAAGGCGGCAAGAAATAAAAATCGAGAACTTGGCTGAACAGTACCAAGCAATCCCGGTTACCACTATAAGACCTCAGCCCGTTCCGGTTGACGTAAAAGTTGTTTTGTTAGGAAGTCCTTATATTTATATGCTGCTCTATTATTTAGACGAAGATTTTCGCAAGCTTTTCAAAGTAAAGGCTGATTTTAATACGGAAATGAAAAGGACCGAGGAAAATGCAGAGAAGTATGCTCAGTTTGTTTCGGGCAGAGCTCGTATAAAGAATTTAAAACACTTTGCTCCTTCGGCTATAAGCAAAATAGTAGAGTATGGTTCCTGGCTAGCGGGTGATCAGCAAAAATTATCTACCCGTTTCCAGGAAATTGGAAATGTGGTTAGCGAATCAAGCTATTGGGCTTCCCAAAATGGCAATGAGAATGTAGTCGCTTCGGATGTTGAAAATGCTATTGAACACAAGACTTTTCGTTCTAATATGATCGAAGAGAAAATGCAAGATCAAATCAAAAGTAATACTATTTTTATTGATACGGAAGGGATGAAAGTAGGTCAAGCAAACGGACTTTCCATAATAAGCGTGGGCGACTATTATTTTGGCCGTCCATCGAGAGTCACGGCTAAAGTAGCTATGGGACAAAAAGGCGTAGTTAATATCGAGAGAGAGGCGAAACTGGGAGGCCCGATTTATAACAAAGGTGTCTTTATTTTGACCGGTTACATGGAAGGAAAGTACGGTGGCGATAAACCGTTGGCTGTGACGGCCTCTCTTACTTTCGAGCAAGAATATGGCGGTATTGAAGGAGATAGCGCTTCAAGTACCGAGCTTTACAGCATACTTTCGGCTTTATCGGAGGTTCCGTTAAGGCAAGATATTGCAATAACGGGATCTATTAACCAAAACGGCGAAGTCCAGCCGATAGGTGGAGTTAACCGAAAAATTGAGGGTTTCTTTAAAACGGCAAAAGAAAGAGGTCTCTCCGGCAATCAGGGAGTTATGATTCCCGAAGCCAACATCAAAAATCTTATGCTCAAAGACGAAGTAGTAAATGCCGTTAAAGAAGGAAAGTTTAATATTTATGCCGTAAAAACTATTGACGAAGGAATAAAGCTTTTGACGGGCAAAGCTGCCGGTGAGCGTCAAGAAGACGGCAGTTATCCTATGGGCACAATTCATTATCTTGTAGACAAAAAACTGAAACATTTTGCCGATGGCTTAAAGTATTTCGGCGGTGCGGCAAAAGCTGCTTAGCAGCTTAGGTGAGGGTATCGGGTACGGGGTAAAGGGGCTCGGAAGGGCAAACTTCAGAGTGCAAACTGGAAACTTCATCAGTTCAGTAAATCTTGAGGCCGAAAAAAAAGATGCCTAGGAAAAAATTCCTAGGCATCAATTGTCTTTGTTCTCAGTCTAGCTTCTACCGAATAGT
>JAUUWJ010000021.1 GCA_030589175.1 Actinomycetes bacterium | reverse complement strand
AGATTAAGGCTATTAAAGAGATTAAAGAAGTTGAGTTTATTAGTAAAGAAAAAGCATTAGAAATATTTATTAAGCGTAATCAAAACAATCAAGCTTTGATAAAACAAATACCGGGAAATCCGCTGCCGGCTTCTTATAGAGTATTTTTGAAGGATCCGCATGATGTAGAGAAAGTGGCCAAAAGAGTTAACCGTTTCCCCGAAAAGTCGGCTTCTATTGAAGATATCAGATATGGTAAAGAGTACGTTAACAAAATATTTACGGTCACGAGGTGGTTGAGACTTATCGCTCTTGTAATGATTATCTTTTTGATCTTTTCCGCTCTGGCTTTGATTTCAAATACTATCCGATTGGCAATTTATGCACGGCGTAAAGAGGTTGCTATTATGCGCCTTGTCGGAGCTTCTAACTGGTTTATTCGTTGGCCGTTTTTTATTGAAGGTATTGTAGAAGGGTTAATCGGTGCTTTACTGGCTATAAGTTTGCTTGCTTCTGTCCGTTATATCTTATTAAGTAAACTGGAAACCCAAATGCAATTCATGTCTGCTTTGCAAATAAATCCGATTTTTTGGCGTAATTTACTCATAATGCTTCTTGGTTCGGGAGTGATCATTGGTGCTCTTGGCAGCGTAATAGCTTTGCGTCGCTACTTAAAAGTATGATCTTTTCAAACAAACCTTGGCCAAAATTTGTTAAATGAGAAGTAAGGGGAAATATTCTTGAATAAACGTACAGTCGCGGCAGTAATTTTCTTGGTAATAATATTAGTAGCGGGATCATTCAGCGGCGGCTTTTTTTATTCAACGTTTGTTCATAATAGAGCCAAGTCCTCTAAAGGATTTGACCATTCACTTCTGAAGGAAGTACTTTCCACAATCAATAATGCCTACTACGACGATATTTCTTCACGGAAAATGTTAAACGGTGCAATCGACGGTATGGTCGAGTCGCTTGATAACCCATACGCTGTTTACTATACGCCAAAAGAGTATAAACATTTTAAGACTTCAATGAGCGGACATTATTCGGGAATAGGAATAGTCATAGGCGGCAAAAAAGGAAACGTTAAAGTGTTAAGAGTTGTCCCCGATGCTCCTGCAGCAAAAAAAGGCTTAAAAAAAGGTGACTTAATATTAGAAGTAGACGGGAAAACGACTAAAAAGATGAACCTTGACCAGGCTGCCGAAGCCATAAAAGGTCCGTCAGGAACACAAGTAACTTTGTTAACTGAAAGAGCTTCTAAGCGTAAAGAAGTGAAAATTAGAAGAGCAAAGATTACTTTTCCAAATATCAGCACTAAAACATTTTCAAAGACCGGCTATATAAACATGCATTTTTTTAGTGGAGGCGTGGCTGAAGAACTTAAAGAATCGATTATAAAACTTCAGAAGAAAGGCATTAAAAACCTAATTCTAGATTTGCGCTCTAATCCCGGCGGTCAGCTAAATGAGGCTGTTGAAGTGAGCAGTCTTTTTATTGACAAAGGGGTTGTGGTTAGAACGAAAGATAAGGATAAAAAAGAGACGACTTATTCTTCTACCGGCGGTAAGATTTTTAGTGGGAAGCTAGTAATTCTGATAGGAGAAAGCTCCGCTTCGGCCAGCGAAATCGTAGCTGGTGCTATTCAAGACAGACATCGCGGCACACTTGTTGGCGTGAAGAGTTTTGGAAAAGGTACCGTTCAGCAAATAATCGGTTTATCGAATGGCGGAGCACTAGCTGTCCCCAGCGAAAAATGGTTAACTCCCAATGGCCGCGACATTACAAAAAAGGGTATAACTCCTAATATAGTAGTGAAGTCAAAATCAAATGGAACCAATAACGGCTATGATAAGCAACTCGAGAAGGCTAAGAGCTTATTGAAGTAAAAGCGTTGTTGGTTATTGGTTATTGGTTGTTAGTTATTGGAATAAAAGATAAGGTTTTGGAGGATAAAGAGTAGATGCGAGTCTATTGACTAAACATGGAACGACAGCAAAGATGGCTTTCATCCAAATTCCAAAGTTTAACATCTAACATCTGGTTTTACTATGCAACTTAAGACGAGAGTTTTAAAGTTACTCCGCAGGGATTCTTATTCTCCTTCTACTATTGAACAAATCTACAAGCAACTAAAGCAGCCTCATCTTCAGTTGAATCATTTAATGAAAACGCTTAACTTGCTTGAAGGAGAGAATAAAGTTTCCAAAGCGGACGACAAATATATTGCAGTAGGCAAGGGACCGGATATCTTGAGAGGTCGTTTTGAAGCTAACAAAAAGGGTTTTGGTTTTGTAATAAATCCTGTCGGAGATATTTATATTCGTTCTGACAAAGTAAACAATGCTTTAAATGGTGATCTTGTTGAAGCTCGTATAACTAGAAGGAAAAAGCGAAAGAATTTTGAAGGCGTTATCACACGCGTTCTGGTACACAAATTCAAAGAGATTATCGGTAGAGTCGAGGTTAAAGGCAACCAAAAATGGTTAATTCCTTCTGATAGAAGAGTACAAAATATTTTTCTTCTAGACGGAGGAGCTGAAGCTATTGACGGCCAAATGGTCGTTGCATCAATAACTAAGTATCCTCCCAAAGGTTTAGTCAAATTAATTGAGGTTTTGGGTGATGAGCACTCGCCTGGAATAGAAATCGAAGTAATTATTCGGGAGCATAACCTGCGCCGGGACTGGCCTGAGGAAGTTTCAGCACAAGCGGCAGAGTTGCCATCAGCAGTAAAGGAAAAGGATGTAAAAGGCCGCAAGGATTACCGCAACGATTACGTTGTGACAATAGACGGCCTTGATGCAAAAGATTTTGATGATGCGGTTAGCATAAAAAAAGTTGGAGGTAATTATCATTTAGCAGTGCATATCGCCGATGTTAGTGCTTACGTGTCTGATGGCTCGCCGTTAGATGAAGAAGCAAAAGCTAGAGGTAACTCGACTTATCTTTCGGACAGAGTTTTACCTATGTTTCCTTTCGAGCTCTCAAATGAAATAGCCAGTCTCAATCCGAAAGTCGACCGTCTTACTCTCTCGGTTGAAATGATTATTAATCCCAAAGGAGATGTTGAGAGTTTCAGTATTCATAAAGGAGTGATCAAAAGTAAAGCGCGGCTTACATACGAAGAAGTGGATAAGAATATAAAATCTAAAAAATTCGCAGATGAAAAACAAAAGAAATTGATTGGCACGCTTCTTGAGCTTCAAAAAATCTTAGAGGATAAACGCAGAAAGGAAGGCAGCCTTGTCTTCGAGACTATTGAGCCGAAAGTGCTTGTTGATGAAGAGTTAAATCCTCAGGAAATTATTGTCCGGCAAAGGACATTGGCAACGGCAATAATTGAGGAAATGATGGTTATAACCAATAAAGTGGTAGCTGAGTATATGAGTAAAAGGCGCTATCCGATTATCTATAGGTTGCACGAAGAGCCGGCTGAAGATGCTTTTATGGAGATTGAAGGAATGCTCTCTACTTTTAATTTTCCTATCAAGGAATTGAAGACCGCAGATTCAAAGACATACCAGTTGCTTATCAAGTTTGCGAGTACTAGGCCCGAGAAGCTTTTGATAAACAGCGTGCTTATTAGAAGCATGCAAAAGGCCAGGTACTCGGCAACGGGAAAACATCATTTTGGTTTAGGTCTAAATCATTATTGCCATTTCACTTCACCAATTCGCCGGTATGCCGATTTGGTTGTGCATAGACTTGTAAAACAGATGCTTGCTAAGAAATATGATTTTGATAAGCAAGAACTGACCGGTCAGCTACAGGAACTTGCAGAAAACATTTCGGTTACGGAAGTTGAGTCGGCAGCGGCCGAGCGCGAATCCGTCGATGTCATGATTGCTCGTTATATGGAAGATAAGGTTGGGGAAGTTTATGATGCAATTATTACCGGCATAACTCATTTTGGTTTTTTTATTCAAATTCCTAATTCTGCCGAAGGTTTAGTGCATATTACAAGCCTAAAAGACGATTATTATGTCTTCGAGCCACAGCGTTATTTAGTCAGAGGCCGGCGTTCTGGAAAAGTCTACCGTTTAGGACAAGAACTGAAGGTGCAGCTTATGAGCGTTATCATAGGAGAACGTCAGCTAGACTTCCAAGTGGTTGAAAATCCTAAATCCTAATATCTAAATCCTAAACAAATCCCAAACTCAAATGCTTAAATCTTAAAAACCTTACAACAAATCTGCAATTATTACTGTTTTTGATTTCGAATTTTGAACATTTGATATTGTTTAGAATTTAGGATTTAGTGCTTCGGATTTGGATACCACATACTTATACACTTCGATTCCTTGAACTTTTGCTCTAAACTAATAACATCGCTAGTTATGAAACGCATTATAGCTCAGAACAAAAAAGCTCGTCATGATTATAATATTGACGAAACATACGAAGCAGGAATTGCCTTGACTGGTTCTGAAATAAAGTCAATTAGGAACAGGCGTGTGCAACTAAAGGAAAGCTTTGCCCTGATACGAAACGGAGAAGTTTTTTTACATAATATGCACATTTCTCCTATTGAGACAGGCGACAAAAGGACTTTTGAAGCTACGCGTAAACGGAAGTTATTGTTACATAAAAAAGAGATACGTCATCTAATTGGAAAAACGCAGGAAAAAGGCTACACTTTAATACCTTTATCGCTTTATTTTAAGAAGAATTTGGTAAAAGTTGAATTGGGACTCGGGAAAGGTAAAAAAATATATGATAAAAGACGAAAAATTGCAGAGCGAACAGCACAAAGAGAAATAGAGCGGGAATTAAAAAAGAGAAGATAAGCGTGGTATAATAGATATTAACAAAGTAGTAATAGTTGACATGGTTTTGATCTTGATTTTGGTTTTTTCCAACATCTAAGATCCAATATCCAATATCCGCATTTATGGGGGTGCATTGGATTCGACTCTAGTAGTTGATTTAAGGGAAGCGTGCCGAGGTCCTCAACCCCTCGTAAAATAGTTGGGAATTAAATGTAACTGCTAACGAGCAAGTTGCACTAGCTGCTTAATTTAAAGTAGCCGTCATACTCGAGGTTTGCCTGCGACCTGAGTTTTGGCGTCGATTAGCAGGCTACTTTTTTCCCGATGTCTGTAAGGAAAGAAGGAAATTTTACAGGCTGGCTGGTAAGTGAACTTGCTTGAGAGCTACTTACCGGCGAGAAATTTTCTTGAGCTACGCACGAAGAAGTCTTAAACGGTTACTTGAGGACGTGTGTTCGATTACCACCAACTCCACAAAAAATCAGCTTACTATCTGATTTTGGAGCAAGCGCCCGTCTTTTTTCTATGATTAACTTGAAAACCATTACTAATACATGGAAACTGGCACTAATATATATCGCTCATAAAAATATTATACGTGTCCTTGCTTTTATCTAACATCCAATGTCCAAATCCAATATCCGACCTTTGGGGTATAATGCTTATATGAAAAATAAACCTATCGGCATTTTTGATTCGGGGGTTGGCGGCTTGACGGTTGCTGCTCAAATAATGGAAAAACTGCCGAATGAGAATATAATTTATTTCGGTGATACCGCTCGCTTTCCTTACGGCACTAAATCGGCAACAGAATTAATTGAATATACTTTTCAGATTGTAAAGTTTTTACGGGAGCAAGATGTAAAACTTGCAGTTATTGCTTGTAACAGTGCTTCTTCTGCTGCTTTGGAAAAAGCGCAAGAGCATTTTGAGATTCCCATTCTCGGTGTTGTGGAGCCCGGAGCAAGAGCGGCCGTTCTTGCCAGTATTAATCGCCACATCGGAGCAATAGGGACAGAAACTACAATAAAGAGTGATGCTTATAAAAAAGCCATACATATGTTTGACGCGGGTGCGCAGGTTTTTTCAGCAACATGTCCTTCGTTTGCCTCATTTGTAGAAAACGGTCATATTGAGGGTGATTATATCTATGAAATGGCGGAGAAATACCTCACTCCATTAAAAAAGCAGGAAGTCGACTCTTTAATCTTAGGCTGCACTCACTATCCTCTGCTGAGTGATATTATTCAAAAAGTTATGGGAACAGAGGTTAAGCTAATAAATTCGGCTGAAGAAACTGCTCTAGAAGTGAGAGAAGTACTTGAAAGAAAGGATCAGTTGAGAAAAGACGGTAAGTCCAGTTATCGTTTTATCTCGACAGGCGATAGCTCAAAATTTCACAAGCTAGGTACGAGATTTTTGGGAAGAGAAATAAAGCAAGTAGAAACAGTAAAACTAGATGTTGAACATTAGATTTTAGATATTGGAGAGTTGTCTAACATCTAATATCCGATATCTAATGTCCAAATTTGGGCGGTGCCTGAAAACCCGCTCAACCCTGTACCTAAGCGCAAGCGCATGGTACAGGGCGAAACAAAACAGGAGGTAAAATTGAGTAAAAATGACTACCAAATCTTTTCTGTAAAAAGTTTAACCCGTGCCGGATTAATTGCTGCTCTTTATGCGGCCCTCGTTTATCTCTTTAATTTTGTAAGTTTTTTTGCTTTCCAGGTAAGGGTAGCCGAAGCTCTAACGGTACTTGCTTATTTGGAGCCCGCTGCAGTCATCGGCCTATATGCAGGAGTGATAATTGCTAACCTGGCGAGTCCCTTCGGTCTAATCGACATTGTTTTTGGTTCTTTTCTTACGTTGATAGCGGCGATAATGACATACTATATCGGTTACTTGTTTAGAAAAAACACAAATTTCGGTACTTACCGTTTTGCCGGCTCCCTTATCGGCTTGTTGCCGCCGGTGTTAGTAAATGCCTTTGGCGTAGCTTTCATAATTAAGTTAGTCTCAAAATCGTCGGTACCATATTGGCCCACAGTCATATCAGTTGCTATCGGACAGTTTATAGCCGTCTTCATTTTGGGGTATCCTTTTCTACAAGCTGTTTTTAATACGAAGCTTTTTTCCGAAAAAAACGAAAAATAATGAAATTAATAATTCTTGGAAGCTCAGCATCATATGCCTTGCCCGGAGAGGCCACCGCCGGCTATTTAATTCAAAGTAAAGGTCAAAGCATTGCTATTGATATGGGAAGCGGCTCATTAAGTAATCTTTTCCGCTTTCAAGACCCGGCAGACTTAGAAGCACTTATACTGAGCCATTTGCACGCAGATCATTTTGCCGATATTTATCCATTTAGGTTATACCTTAATTTTGAGAGGCCGCAAAAGAAAATGACTGTATATGCGCCCAAAGAAGCACCGGAGCAACTTAGTAGTGTTTTATCTGAAAGAGGCAAAGAAATCTTCAAGCGAAAACTGAATTTTAAAGGAATCAAAGAAGGTGTACATAGGATCGGAAACTTTAAAGTAACTTTTGCTAATATGGTTCACGATATTGATTCTTTTGCCATAAAAGTGGAAATGGGCTCTAAGTCTCTGGTATACACTTCGGATACTGCTTATAATGATAAGCTAGCGAAGTTGGCCGAAGGCGCTGATTTATTACTCGCGGAAGCAACTTTGAATGTAAAAGTTAAAGACGTCAGGCATATGACAGCCTATGAAGCCGGACAGTTAGCAAAAGATGCCGGTGTAAAAAAACTTGTTTTAACCCATGTCTGGCCGACTTTTAAGGACAAAAATACAAAAGCGGAAGCGGCAAGTAAATTCAGCGGTAAAATAGAAATTGCTGTTGCGAACAAGGTTTTTAATATATGAAAAGAGAAGACGGCCGTAAGCCTGAACAAATCAGGCCGGTAAAAATCAAAAGAAATTATATACCGCATGCCGAAGGCTCAGCCCTTATTTCAGTAGGTAACACAGTAGTTATATGCACGGCAAGTATTGAAGAGCAAGTACCAAAATTTTTAGAGGAGGCTAATCAGGGATGGGTTACGGCGGAATACAGCATGTTGCCAAGGGCTACTCAGAAGCGGACTGTCCGCGAAGCAAAAATTGGCCGTCCGGGCGGGCGTACCCAGGAAATCCAGCGTTTGATCGGGCGTTCCTTACGAGCCGTAGTTGATTTAGGAGCCTTACCTCAACTCACGATTTATGTTGATGCCGATGTCGTAAAAGCTGATGGCGGAACAAGGACGGCGGCTATAACAGGCTGCTTTGTTGCCCTATATGATGCAATGCGTTGTTTAAAGGCGGAAGAAAAAATAAAGGATATCCCCATTAAGGATTTTCTAGCGGCAACAAGCGTAGGAGTTATTGATAATGAAGTTTTTGTGGATTTAGATTATTCGGAAGATTCAAATGCCGAGGTAGATATGAACATAATAATGACTGAAACCTCAGGATTTGTAGAACTTCAAGGAACAGCGGAAAAAGAACCTTTTGGCAAGGAAAAGCTTGATGCAATGATAGATTTTGCTTCTAAAGGCATACATAAACTAATTGAGAAGCAAAAAAAGGCTTTAGAGATTTAATAAATACAAAATCTAAACACTAAATCCGAAATCCTAAAAAGTTAATATGAAAATTCTAAATAAGATCGTTTTTTAGGTTCTTAACTATTTGGTAATTTGAACATTAGGGCTTAGTATTTGTTTAGGGTTTAGAAATTAGGAATTCGAATTTGAAATTTGGCAAAAAAATATGCAACTTCTTTTAGCTACCACGAACGACTCCAAAATCAGAGAAATTAAGCAAATTCTTAACGCTGATATTGATTTTAAGACGTACCAT